>NZ_JBHXMP010000003.1:191841-216461 GCF_042720415.1 Agromyces sp. NPDC058484
CTCTCCCGAGCCCGGGTGACCCCCCCCCCCATCCCCGCCCCGCGGCCCCCCCCGCCCCCCCCCGCGGCGCGGGGGCCGCCGCGCGCCGGGGCGCGCCCCCCCGCGACCCTGCCCTTCGGCGGCCGCGTGGGGCAAGCTGGAGGCATGCAACGCGTCGCCGCCGAACCGATCGAGGTCCTCCGCACCCGGACGAGCCAGAAATGGCGCACCTACGCCGACGACGTGCTGCCCCTTCCCGTCGCCGAGATGGACTTCCCGCTCGCGCCTCCGATCGCCGCCGCCCTGCACGCCGCGGTCGATCGGTCGGACACCGGGTACGCGTCGAGCAGCCGCCCGGTCGCCGAGGCGTTCCAGGGCTTCGCGGCGACCCGGCTCGGGTGGGACGTCGACCCCGCGCGCGTGACCTGCACCGCCGACGTGAGCCTCGGGATCGTGGAGGTGCTGCGGCGGGTGACCGAGCCCGGCGACGGCGTCGTCATCACCCCGCCCATCTACCCGCCGTTCTTCGACCTCGTCGCCGAGGCGGGCTGCGCGGTCGTCGAGGTGCCGATGGCGGGCGGCATCGACGAGGGCTGGCAGCTCGACCTGCCGGGCATCGAGGCCGCCTTGGCCGGCGGCGCCCGTGCGATGGTGCTGTGCAACCCGCACAACCCGATCGGCTGGGTGCCGGACCCCGAGTCGCTGCGCGCCCTCGCGGAGATCGCAGCGGGAGCCGGCGCGACCGTCGTGAGCGACGAGGTGCACGGCCCGCTCTCGCAGCCCGAGTCGCGTTACACGCCGTTTCTCACCGTGTCGGATGCCGCGCGCGAACACGGGTTCGCCATCACGTCGGCCAGCAAGTCGTTCAACATCCCGGGCCTGAAGTCCGCGCTCATCGCGACCGCGAGCGAGCGGAGCGACCGGGTGCGTGCCGCACTCCCGTACGAGGTCGAGTGGCGCTTGGGCCAGTTCGGCGCCATCGCCTCGATCGCGGCGTTCCGCGAGGGCGGGCCGTGGCTCGACGGCGTGCTCGCGAGCCTCGACGACAACCGTCGGCTGCTCGCCGACCTGCTCGAGGACGAGCTGCCGGGCGTCGGGTACCGGATGCCGCAGGCGAGCTATCTCGCGTGGCTCGACCTCTCGGCGCTCGACTGGGGCGACGACCCCGCGGCGTACGCGCTCGAGCACGCGAAGGTCGCCCTGGCGAACGGGCCCGGATTCGGGGCATCCGTCGGCCGCGGACACGCGCGACTCAACTTCGCATGCACGCCCGAGGTGCTCGCCGAGGCGGTGACGCGCCTCGCCGACGCCCGCTGACCCTCACCGCGTGTAGTTCGGCGCCTCGACGACGAACTGCACGTCGTGCGGGTGCGACTCCTTGAGCCCCGCCGGCGTGATGCGCACGAACTTGCCCTTCGCCTTCAACTCGGGGATGGTGCGCGCGCCGACGTAGAACATCGACTGCCGCAGCCCCCCCACGAGCTGGTACGCCACCGCCGAGACGGGACCGCGGAACGGCACCTGCCCCTCGATGCCCTCGGGGATGAGCTTCTCGTCGGAGGGGACATCCGCCTGGAAGTAGCGGTCCTTCGAGTACGACGTCTTCTCGCCGCGCGTCTGCAGCGCACCCAGCGAGCCCATGCCGCGGTACATCTTGAACTGCTTGCCGTTCTGGAAGACGAGCTCCCCCGGGCTCTCGGCCGTGCCGGCGAGGAGCGAGCCGAGCATCACCGTGTCGGCACCCGCGACGAGCGCCTTCGCGATGTCTCCGGAGAACTGCAGGCCGCCATCGGCGATGAGCGGCACCCCGGCGGGGATCGTGGCCTTGGACGCCTCGTACACGGCCGTGATCTGCGGCACGCCCACGCCCGCGACGACGCGTGTCGTGCAGATGGAGCCGGGGCCCACGCCGACCTTGACGGCGTCGGCGCCCGCGTCGACGAGCGCCTGCGCGCCCTCACGGGTCGCGACGTTGCCGCCGATCACGTCGATCCGGGCGAACGTCGGGTCGGACTTCAGCCGACGGATGATGTCGAGCACGCCGGCGCTCTCGCCGTTGGCGGTGTCGACCACGAGCACGTCGACGCCGGCGTCGCGCAGCGCCTCCGCACGCTCCCAGGCGTCGCCGAAGAAGCCCATCGCCGCACCCACGCGGAGACGGCCCTCGCCGTCCTTCGTGGCGTCGGGGTACTGCTCGGACTTGTCGAAGTCCTTCACGGTGATGAGACCCGTGAGCCGTCCCGCGCCGTCGACGAGCGGCAGCTTCTCGATCTTCTTCGCCGCGAAGATGGCGATCGCCTCGTCGAGGTCCATGCCGACGTGGCCCGTGATGAGCGGCATCTTCGTCATGACATCGCGCACGTACGTCGACGGCTTCTCGAAGTCCGAGACGAACCGCATGTCGCGGTTCGTGATGATGCCGACGAGCACGCCCTCGCCGTCGACCACCGGCAGGCCGCTGACCCGGTAGGTGGCGCAGAGATGATCGACCTCGGCGACCGTGGCATCCGGCGTCGTCGTCACCGGGTTCGAGATCATGCCGGACTCGCTGCGCTTCACCCGGTCGACCATGTCGGCCTGCTCGGCGATGGAGAGGTTGCGATGCAGGATGCCGATACCGCCCTGTCGGGCCATGGCGATCGCCATCCGGGCCTCGGTGACGGTGTCCATCGCGGCCGACAGCAGCGGCGTCGCGACCTCGATGCGGCGGGTCAGGCGCGACATCGTGTCGGCCTCGCTCGGGATCACGTCGGTGTGACCTGGCAGCAGGAGGACGTCGTCGTATGTGAGTCCTGTGAATCCGAACGGATCTGCCTGATCCATGTCTCCCCTTCGTTCCAGGTCGTGATTCCCGCGCCTCGCGGGCAGCAGCGGGATGCATCAATCTTAAGCGAGTTTGCGCGGCGGGCATTCCCCGGATAACAATCGAGGGCCGTTGTGCCCACATGAGAAACACATGCGTCATAATCGGCACGTACTGTCGACGACGTCGTCGACAGCAGGCCCGGTCCGCGGCCAACAGCCGCGGGACCCTTGGAGGTGCAGTGGAACCCACGCAATCAGTCGCCGAACGGAAACCCGGGAGGTGGCTCGTCCTCCTCGGAATCCTTCTCTCCGCACTCACCCTGTCCGGCATCGCAGCGTCCCCTGCGATGGCGGAGGATGTGAGAACGGTCGTCTCGTCCGAGGAGGCCTCGGCAACCGAGGAACCCGAATCGACGGAAGAGCCCGCAGAGGAGGAGTTCGAGTTCCACTTCCGCGGGAATGTGCAGTTCGAAGGCGAACCCGTCGAAGGCGTGAGCATCACCGTCGAGGGCAACGGCTTCGAAGCGGAGACCGAGACCGACGCAGAAGGACGCTGGGAGGTCGGCGTACCCGAGAAGGGCACGTACACCGTGACCCTCGACGAGGACACCCTGCCCGAGGGCGTCATCGTCGCGGAGGAGGGCGGCGCGGAGCGTGAGGCCGAGTTCGGCCTGACCCGCAACGCGTCGGTGAACTTCTTCCTCGGCGAGGGTGAACGAGTCACCGTCAGCTTCTGGAACCAGTTCCTGGAACGCGCCGTGAACGGCATCAACTTCGGTCTGCTGCTCGCGCTCGCCGCGATCGGCCTCTCGCTCATCTTCGGCACGACCGGCCTGTCGAACTTCGCGCACGCCGAGCTGATCACGTTCGGCGCCCTGATGACCTTCACCTTCGGAACCACCCTCGGCGTGCCGATGTGGCTCGCCATCATCATCGCCATCGTGCTGAGCGGCATGCTCGGGTGGGTACTCGACGCAGGCCTTTGGAAGCCACTTCGCAAGAAGGGCCTCGGCCTGATCCCGCTGATGATCGTCAGCATCGGGCTCTCGCTCGCCTTGCGGTACCTGTTCCAGTTCTACTACGGCGGTCAGACGTTCCAACTCAAGGGTGCGACGGGTGTGGCGAGGTTCTCGCTCGGGCCGATCTCCCTCAGCTGGATCGACGTCGCGAGCATGGCGACCAGCATCGTCGTGCTGCTGGCCGTCGCCTTCTTCCTCCAGCGCACCCGCATCGGCAAGGCGACGCGTGCGGTCGCGGACAATGCAAGCCTCGCCTCCGCGAGCGGAATCAACGTGAACTTCGTCATCCGCATCGTGTGGGTGCTCGGCGCCGCACTCGCCGGCCTGTCGGGCATCCTGTGGGCGTACTTCCGGCCGGGAGTCAGCTGGGATATGGGCTTCCAGATCCTGCTGCTCATCTTCGCCGCGGTCGTCCTCGGCGGCCTCGGCACCGCCTTCGGCGCGCTCGTCGGCTCCCTCATCGTCGGCCTGTTCGTCGAACTATCGACGCTCTGGCTGCCGAGTGACATGAAGTACGTCGGCGCTCTCGTCATCATGATCGTCGTGTTGTTGTTCCGGCCGCAGGGCATCCTGGGTCGTCGAGAAAGAATCGGATAGGAGGCCCACGCATGGATTGGGGAGCAATCTTCGGAAATGCGGCCGTCGAGCTGATCAGCCCGACCACCGCCGCGTACGCACTCGCCGCACTGGGTCTGGCGATCCACTTCGGCTTCACCGGACTGCTGAACTTCGGCCAGGCGGGATTCATGCTGCTCGGCGCCTACGGGTACGCCATCCCGGCTCTCAAGCTCGGATGGCCGTGGTGGGCTTGCGTGCTCACAGGGCTCGCAGCATCCGCGATCTTCGCACTCATCCTCGGTATTCCGACGCTGCGATTGCGGGCCGACTATCTGGCCATCGTGACGATCGCGGCGGCGGAGGTGCTTCGGTTGGTCTTCACGACCAACACCTTCGATGCCGTGACCGGTTCGGCGAACGGCTTGTCTCAGTACCAGGGTGACCTACTCACGTTCAACCCGTTCCCGCCGGGCCGCTACGGCTTCGGTCCGTGGGTGTTCGACAACCGCGTATGGTACTTCCTCGTGCTCGGGTGGATCGTGGTCGCGATCTGCGCGGTCTTCACCTGGCTCATCATGCGCAGCCCATGGGGTCGCGTGATCAAGGGCATCCGCGAGGACGAGGACGCAGTACGCGCCCTCGGCAAGAACGTCTACTCGTACAAGATGCAGAGCCTCATCCTCGGCGGTCTCTTCGGAACACTCGCAGGCATGATCTTCGTCATGCCGCGTGCGGTCGTTCCCTCGTACTTCCAACCGACGCTGACGTTCATCATCTACGCAGTCCTGCTCCTCGGGGGGGCCGCGACCATCCTGGGGCCGATCGTCGGCTCGATCGTCTTCTGGGTACTGCTGTCGTTCTTCTCAGGATTCGTCGCGCGTGCCGTCAACGCCGGATGGTTCCCGTTCATGACGCAGGTTCAGGCCGGCCAGCTCCGGTTCATCCTCGTCGGCATCGCGATCATGCTGATCGTGGTGTTCATGCCACAGGGCATCCTCGGAAACAAGAAGGAGCTCGCTTTTGTCAAGTGAAACCGCCTCCTCAAGGCCAGTGAAAACCACCGGGCTGCACGTCGGAGAGCCGGCGCCCGGGGTCAAGAAGACCGACCCGATCCTGATCGCCGATGGCGTCAAGCGCTCCTTCGGCGGCCTCACTGCGGTAGACATCGACCATGTCGAGATCCCTCGCGGCGCGATCACGGCGCTGATCGGCCCGAACGGGGCCGGGAAGACGACCTTCTTCAACCTGCTGACCGGATTCGACAAGCCCGACAGCGGCACGTGGTCGTTCGAAGGTCGCTCGTTGGCTCACGTCCCCGCCTATCGCGTGGCACGAATGGGACTCATCCGCACCTTCCAGCTCACCAAGTCGCTCGGCCTCCTGACGGTCATGGACAACATGAAACTGGGGGCGAAGGACCAGATCGGCGAGAACCTCTTCCGCTCGCTCATCCCCTCGTTCTGGCGCAAGCAGGACGACGAGATCGAGACGAAGGCAATGGATCTGCTCACCCGGTTCAAACTCGACGCGAAGAAGGACGACTACGCGGCCAGCTTGTCGGGCGGGCAGCGCAAGCTCCTCGAGATGGCAAGAGCCCTGATGAGCGGCCCGACCCTGGTCATGCTCGACGAGCCGATGGCGGGGGTCAACCCGGCCCTCACGCAGTCCCTGCTCGATCACGTCCTGAACCTCAAGTCCGAGGGCATGACCGTGCTGTTCGTCGAACACGACATGCACATGGTGCGCCACATCGCCGACTGGGTGATCGTGATGGCCGAGGGAAAGGTGGTCGCCGAGGGCGACCCGCACGAGGTCATGGAGAATCCCGCCGTGATCGACGCGTACCTCGGCGCCCACCATGACGCCGACATCGGGTCGGCGGACACGGGGTCGGTCGAAACAATGAAGGAGCTCATCGATGACGAACAGTAGCGTGGCGCCCACCGTCGCCGAGCCAGCGGCTCAAGACCTCGTGGTCGAGGTGGGCAACGTCGTCGCCGGGTACCTGCCGGGCATCAACATCCTGCATGGCTGCTCGTTGACGGCGGCCCGCGGTGAACTCATCGGCATCATCGGACCCAACGGTGCCGGCAAGTCGACCCTCTTGAAGGCCATCTTCGGGCTGGTGAAGGTGCGCGACGGTCAGATCCGCCTCAACGGCGAGGAGATCACCAACCTCGCGGCAGACAAACTCGTCGCGAAGGGCGTCGGGTTCGTGCCCCAGACGAACAACGTGTTCCCGTCGCTCACCATTCAGGAGAACCTCGAGATGGGGATGTACCAGAATCCGAAGCGCGTGAAGGAGCGTCTCGAATTCGTGCGCGAGATCTTCCCCGAACTCGCGAACCGCCTCTCGCAGCGCGCCGGTTCACTCTCGGGCGGTGAACGTCAGATGGTCGCCATGTCTCGCGCGCTGATGATGGGCCCTCACGTCATGCTCCTCGACGAGCCATCGGCAGGCCTGTCCCCGGTGCGTCAGGATGAGGCGTTCCTGCGCGTGAAGGAGATCAACCGCGCGGGCGTGACGACGATCATGGTGGAGCAGAACGCCCGGCGCTGCCTGCAGATCTGCGATCGAGGGTACGTGCTCGACCAGGGGAAGGACGCGTACACCGGAACCGGTCGCGAGCTCCTGAATGACCCGAAGGTGATCGGGCTCTACCTCGGCACCCTCGGGCAGGACGACGAGGAGTAGACGAACCCTTCGAGGGGGGTGGATGCTGCGGCATCCATCCCCCTTCGGTGTTTCGGGGCCTCTCCAGCGGGGTGGGAGTCCGGGGTTCCCCGCTGGACGGATGCTCGAAGTTCCGGGCCTTCCGGGCCGCGCAGACGATCGCACGTCGGAGCGGCCGGTAGACGTCGGGAGCCAGCGGGGTGCTTTCCGGCCATATTCGTGGGGAGCGTACATTGAATCGGCCGGAAGGCACCCCCGGACGCGGACACAGGCTGGAGCGGAGCCCCTTCATCGTCTGTGCGTGCATTCGAATTCGGCGGTCACGCGGTGAGGATACGAAGTAGGGCCCCGGCCGAAGCCGGGGCCCTACTTGATTCACGAACTCGGATCAGCCATCGCCGATGCGCGAGTAGGTGTTGTCGTCGTTGTACTCGTAGATACCGATGGTCGCTTCGGTCGGGTCACCGTGCTCGTCGAACGTGATCGGACCCGAGGGGCCGTCGTAGTCGATCTGCTGACCCTCGGAGAGGAGCGCGATGCCCTCTTCGTAGCTGGTGACCTTCTCACCTTCGCCACAGCCACCGGAGACCTGCTGGAGGTACTTGGCGATGTCGGTACCCTCGGTGCTGTTGGCCGCGTAGGCCGCGAGCGCGAGCAGCACCACAGCGTCGTACGACTCCGCCGCGTAGCTGTAGTCGGTGAGGGCAGGGTCGACCGCGAGCAGTTCGTCGGTGAAGTCACCGAGCTTCTCCGTGTCGATACCCGGAAGGGTGCCCTTCGCGCCCGTGATGAGCCCGGGAGCGAAATCCGCACTGTAATCGCTGAGGTTTCCATCGACGAAGTACAGCTGGTCACCGGGGTAGCCGCTGCCGACCAGTGCCGGGACGATGATCTTGGACTGATCGAACGTGATCAGGGCGATCGCGTCGGGGTTGGCCGCCGTCACGTCAGCGATCTGCGAGTCGAAGCTCGAGTCGCCCTCGTTGAAGAGCGCCTCGGCGACGACCTCGCCACCGGCCGCCTCGAACGCGGTCTTGGTGTATTCCGCGAGGCCCGTGCCGTACGCGTCGTTGAGGACGATCAGGCCGAGCGTCGAGTTGCCGTCGGAGGCGATGCGGTTGCCGAGGACCTCGCCCTGCAGCACGTCGGACGGCGACGTGCGCCAGTACAGGCCGTTGTCGTCGTACTCGGTGAAGTCGGCCGACGTGTTCGCCGGCGAGAACTGCACGACGCCCGCGGAGACGATCTGGTCGATGACCGTCTTCGACACACCGGAGGATGCGGCACCGATGATCGCCGACACGTCCTGCGAGAGCAGGTCGGTGACTGAGACTGTGGCGATGTCGGTCGTGGTGTCGCCCGAGTCGCGGAAGGTGACGTCGACCGTCAGGCCCGAGTCGACCGCGTTGACGTCGTTGGCGCCGAGCTGCACACCGGCCTCTTCGGGCGGGCCGAGGAATGCGAGCGTACCACTCTGCGGAAGGATCGTTCCGATGTTGAGGGTGAGGTCGCGCTCACCTTCGGCGATCGGCTGCGCGCAGTCGCCATCGGCGGCCGGCTCCTCCGTCTCGGCGGGGGTCGTGCCACCCTGCGCGCACGCAGACAGGAGAAGGGTGCTGACGCCGGCGATGGCGAGACCCGTCCATGCTGCGCGAGCCGTGCGCTTGGCCTTGGCCTTCGCGAAAACGCTCATGTTGCTCCTTGGGACTGAAGGATTGGTACACAAACCAGCGTCTGGTGACGCCGTGGTTTGACAGTATTGCCCGCCCTTGGTGGAAACAAGTCGCCGCGGTCACAACCGTGTAACACCGCCGAAATCGTTACCTTGCCGACACCTTGGCGCCCGCGTACGCACGGAATCGCCACTTCACGGCATGCACACGCTCGGATTCGCGCACCCCCGTTCTGGGGTGGGATGCGCTCAGATC
The DNA here is from genome assembly GCF_042720415.1 of Agromyces sp. NPDC058484. Classification (NCBI taxonomy): domain Bacteria; kingdom Bacillati; phylum Actinomycetota; class Actinomycetes; order Micrococcales; family Microbacteriaceae; genus Agromyces; species Agromyces sp. NPDC058484. The sequence goes on from NZ_JBHXMP010000003.1 coordinate 200,805, forward strand.
GGTTCCGCCGCCGTGCGCCGCGCAGTGCGGACGCCGCGTACGAGGTCGAACGTGAGCACGACGAGCGCGACCCAGACCAGGCCGAAGCCGATCCATCGCTCGAGGGGCATCGGCTCCTGCAGCACCACGACTCCGACCAGGAACTGGATGAACGGGGCGAAGTACTGGATGAAGCCCATGAAGACGAGCGGCAGTCTCCGTGAGGCGGCCGCGAAGAGGAGGAGCGGCACCGCCGTCACCGCACCGGCGAGGAGGAGGAGCACGGTGTGCCATGCGCTCACGGTGCCGATCGTGAGCCCGGTCGTCATCGCGACGAAGACGAGTTGGATGACCGCGAGCGGCGCGAGCCATGCCGTCTCGAGCGTGAGGCCCGACACGGCGTCGACCTTCGGTCCCACGCGCTTCTTGATGAGTCCGTAGAAGCCGAACGAGAACGCGAGCACCAACGCGATCCACGGCAGCTGCCCATACCCGAAGGCGAGCACGACCACGGCGACGATCGAGATGCCGACGGCCACCCACTGCGTCGCGTTCAGCCGCTCGCGGAGCACGAGCACACCGAGGAACACCGTCACGATCGGATTGATGAAGTACCCGAGCGCCGCCTCGACGACCTGGCCGGTGAGGGTCGCGAAGACGTAGGTCTGCCAGTTGACGAAGATGAGGATGCCGGCGAGCCCCATCGTGAGCACGACCCGGCGATCGCGAAGGAGCACGGCGAACGGCCGCCACGCCCGGGTCACGGCGATGAGCAGCGCGCAGAACACGAGCGAGAAGAGCACCCGCCACGCGACGATCTCCATCGGGCCGCTCGGGGCGAGCGCGATGAAGTAGATGGGGAGGACGCCCCAGAGCGCGTACGCGCTGATCGCGAACGCCAGTCCGGAACGACTCACCGACTGGTCGGATCCGGCCGGGTGCGACGTCGTGGCTTCGGAACGGGATGACACCAGCCAACAGTACGCCTGTCACGCCACCGACGATCGCGCGGGAACTGCCGTTCACCGCCGAGATCCGGCCGACCGCGGCATCCGCTCGGTTGTGGCACCGGATGCCGCGATCGCCGTGACACGACGAGGCCCGGATGCCGCAAGGGCATCCGGGCCTCGAACGAATCGTGTCGCGACTAGCGCACGACGACCGCGAGCACGTCGCGGGCCGACAGCACGAGGAATTCGTCGGCGCCGAACTTCACCTCGGTGCCGCCGTACTTCGAGTAGAGCACGCGGTCGCCGACGGCCACGTCGAGCGGAACGCGGTTGCCGTTGTCGTCGATGCGGCCCGGGCCCACCGCCACGACCTCGCCCTCCTGGGGCTTCTCCTTGGCGGTGTCGGGGATCACGAGACCAGACGCGGTGGTCTGCTCTGCCTCGACCTGCTTGATGACGATGCGATCCTCGAGCGGCTTGATGGAAACCGACACGGTTGACCCCTTTTCTTTCTAGACAAGAACTGTCTTGACGAAGACTGGATTAGCAGCCTCATTGCGAGAGTGCTAAAGCGAGTCTAGGGGCGATTTGGCACTCGTGCAACGTGAGTGCCAGCCCCTTCGACAGGCTCAGGGACCACCGGTCACTCGGTGCTAGCGTGGCCGGGTGGACCGCGCCGAGCTCGTCGAACTCCTCTCCCCCGAGGGGCTCCGGCTGCTCGACAGCCTGCCCGAATGGGACTCGAAGGCCGACATCGTGCGCACGGTCGCCGCGCTCCGCCGCGAGGGTCACCCGCCGGGTCTCGTGGCCACGGTGCTCAGCCAGTCGAAGCTCCGCGCGAGGGCGCGTTCGAAGTTCGGCGAGTTCGCGTCACGCATGCTCTTCACCGAGGCCGGGCTCGAGCAGTCCACCCGGCTGAAGGTGGCCGCGTTGCACGCCGGTCGATTCGCGCGCGCGGGCATCGGCCATGTCGCCGACCTCGGATGCGGCATCGGCGGCGATGCGCTCGCCCTCGCGGCGGTCGACCTCGACGTCACCGCAGCCGAGGCCGACGAGATCACCGCCGCGATCGCCGCCTACAACCTCACGCCCTTCCCGAAGGTCACGGTGCTGCACGCCCGAGCGGAGGACGTCGCGCTCGGCGGCATCGGCGGCGCGTGGCTCGACCCGGCACGCCGAACGACCACGGGCGGCACGACGCGTCGCCTCGATAATGCCGCCGACTACTCCCCCGGGCTCGACTTCGCGTTCGGGCTCGCCGACCGGATGGCCGTCGGCGTGAAGCTCGGACCCGGCACCGACCGCGACGTCATCCCCGGCGACGCCGAGGCGCAGTGGGTGTCGATCGACGGCGACGTCGTCGAGCTCGGCGTCTGGCTCGGGGCGGTCGCCCGTCCCGGCATCCGGCGCGCGGCCCTCGTGATCCGCCACGACGGCGCTGCCGAGCTCACCGCCGGCGCCGACAGCGACGACGCCCCCGTCGGCCCGCTCGGCGACTACCTGTACGAGCCCGACGGGTCGGTGATCCGCGCCCGGCTCATCGGCGACCTCGCGCGCGCGAACGGGGCGTGGATGCTCAGCGCCGGCATCGCCTACCTCACGGCCGACACCCCGTTCGACTCGCCGTTCGCACGGGGCTTCCGGGTCGTCGAACGGCTGCCCGTCGACGAGCGGCAGCTGCGCCAGGCGCTCGCCGCACGGCGCATCGGAACCCTCGAGATCAAGAAGCGCGGCGTCGACGTCGACCCGGCGGCGCTTCGCACGCGCCTGAAGCTCCGCGGCGACCAGAGCGCCACCCTCGTGCTCACGCGCGAGGAGGGCCGGCACGTCGCACTCCTCGTCGAACGTCTCTGACGGGCCGCGGAACTGCACGCACACGCGTCAGTGCGGCAGAGCGCCGAAGACGATCGCGTAGTAGCCGATCCACACCGCGGAGAAGACGAGTCCGGCGACGCCGGCGCCGATCCCGACGAACGCGAGCGTGCGTCCCTCCTCCTCGCGGCGGAGGCCGAGCACGCCGAACACGATCGCCGCGATCGAGAGGGGCAGCATCCAGCCCACGAACAGCGAAGCCGCCGCGCCCAGCGTGCCCACGACGGCGGCGATCCAGCTGTAGACGCGTCGCTGCGTGTCCTCCTCGTCGACGGCTCCGGATGCCTCGGCCATCGGCTCGGGGCGGTGCATGATGAGCAGTTGACCGGTGGGAAGCCGATGCAGCTCGCCCGTATCGAGCGGCCTCTCGAGCTCGCGCACCGCGGGATCGGCGCGAAGCGTCGGCTCCGCGGGCTCAGGCATCTCGGGGGCGGCGGTCGTGCCGCCCGATGCGGGCGCCTCGGGGGCGCCGGCGGTCGTGCCGCCCGATGCGGGCGCCGGCGCCGGTTCCCGGGGTGAACGGTCGGGGGCCTCACTCGCGGGCGAGGCCCCCTCGCGCTCGGACATCTCGAACCTCAGTAGCCGGTGTCGATGTTGGCCGGGAAGCTCGCGAAGGCGACGGTCCAGAGGATGATCGAGAGCAGGGCGATGGCGATGCCGGCGAACCCGAGGATGATGCCCGTGAGCCACATGCCCTTGGCGGCCGGCTCCTTCTTCATGCCGAGGAACCCGAGCACCACGGCGGCGGTCGGGATGATCAGCTGCATGATGCCGCCGACGATCGGGATGAACACCACGAAGAAGCCGACGAGGCCCACGATGCCTGCGATGAGCGAGATCAGGCTGAGCACGGGGGTCGGCTTCGCCGAGGTGCTGCTGCCGTACGCCGGCGCCACGTACCCGGGCTCGCCGTAGCCGGGTTTCCGAGAGCCCGCCTGACCGTACCCCGGCTGCCCGTATGCCGGCTGCTGGCTGCCCGCCGGCTGCGCGGCGCCGTACGCGGTGCGGGGCGCAGCGCCGGCGCGGCGCGCGTCGGCATCGGGCGCGCCGTAGCCGCCGGCGGCGGGCGGCGGCGGGGGGGGCGGGGGCGGCGTCGCAGCGCCGTAGGCGGGCGTGGCGGGCGGAGCCGGCGGAGCGGGGGGCTCGGGCGCGGCGGGCCGCTCGGGCGCCGACGGCGCCGCCGGGAACTCGGGGGTCGACGGCTGGCCCGGTGGCGTCGGCTCGGGCTCCGACGGGAACGTCGGCTCCTCGGGCGTCGGGAACGTCGGCTCCTCAGGGGCAGGAACCGTCGGCTCCTCTGGAGCAGGGACGGTGGGCTCCTCGGGCACCTTGGGCGAGTCGGGGTTCCTGGGGTCACTCATGGCATCAGCCTTTCGCGGTTGTCAGAACAGCTGTCGGCGGTCAGTACGTGGTGGTGGTCAGGTTGGGGTTCGAGAGGATCGCGGCGAACACGGCGAAGAAGATGATCGCGCCGAGGATGGTGAGTGCGATGCCGATGTAGCCGATGATGAGGCCGGCGACCGCCATGCCGCGGCCCTGCTCGCCGGTCTTCTTGATCTGGCTGAGCGAGATGTGCCCGCAGATGACGCCGGCGACGAAGCCGATGCCCCAGATGATGAACCCGGCGATCGATGCCACGAGCGAGACGATCGCGAGGACGTTCGTCTTCGGGCCGGCCGGCTGGCCGTAGGCGGGCGCGGACTCGCCGTACGCGGGTGCGGCCGGGGCTCCGTACGTCGGGGCGGGCTGCGATGCGGGCGGCACGGGAGCGCCGGGCTGGTCGGGAAGGTTCGGATCGGTCACGGTCGGTGTCCTCTCGATGCTGTGATCCACAGACGCGCCATGCGCTGCGTGGCGGCGCGCACATTCGGCGCCTCCGCTGTCTACGTTGCTCACACTATCGCGGTGTGCGGGCCCTGTGCAGCCTTCGGCGCGGCCCGTCAGACTTGGATCCGGGTGACGGGCAGGGTCGAGTCCGCGCCGAAGGAGGAGAGGTCGGATGCCGCGTGCCCGGCCATGATGAGCCGGGACCCGAGTGCCGCGATCATGGCCCCGTTGTCGGTGCAGAGCGACAGCGGAGGAACCCGGAGGGCGATGCCCGCGGCATCCGCTCGCTCCTCGGCCACCCGACGGAGCCGCGCGTTGGCCACCACGCCGCCGCCGAGGAGGAGCCGGGGGACACCGAGGTCGGTGCACGCCGCGATCGCCTTGCCCACGAGCACGTCGACGACGGCCTCGCGGAAGCTCGCCGCGACATCCGCGAGCGGAACCGGCTCACCGGCGGCCTCGCGCTGCTCGACCCAGCGGGCGACGGCGGTCTTCAGTCCGGAGAAGCTGAAGTCGTAGCGGTGCGCCGCCAGGTCCTTCGGCTGGGTGAGCCCCCGCGGGAAGCGGATCGCCGCGGGGTCGCCGCCGATCGCCGCCCGGTCGATCTCGGGTCCGCCCGGATAGGCCAGGCCGAGGAGCCGCCCGACCTTGTCGAACGCCTCGCCGGCCGCATCGTCGATCGTCTCGCCGAGCAGCTCGACATCGGCGTCGAGGTCGCGCACGAGGAGGAGCGACGTGTGGCCGCCCGAGACCAGGAGCGCGACCGTGGGCGTCTGGAGGGGCGCGCGGTCGTCGAGCAGGTCGGCGCCGACGTGGCCGACGAGGTGGTTCACGGCGTAGATCGGGCGGTCGAGCGCCAGGGCGAGCGCCTTCGCCGCGCCGACGCCCACCATGAGCGCACCCGCGAGCCCGGGCCCGCTCGTGACGGCGACGGCGTCGAGATCGGCGAGCTCGACGTCGGCCTCGGCGAGCGCCGCGCCGATCGTCGGGCCGAGCGCCTCGAGATGCGCCCGCGCCGCCACCTCGGGCACGACGCCGCCGTAGCGGGCGTGCTCCTCCATCGACGACGCGATGACGTTGGCGAGCAGGTCGGTACCGCGCACGATGCCGACACCGGTCTCGTCGCACGAGGTCTCGATGCCGAGCACGAGGGGCGCGTCACGATTCATCCGCGGCCCCTCGGATCGGCCGTGGCTGCCGCGGGCCGCGTCACGGCGGGCGGCACCGCGAGCCGCATCGAGATCGCGTCGACGCCGTCGGGCTGGTAGTAGCCGCGCCTGACGCCGATCTCCTCGAAGCCGAGGGAGTCGTAGAGCGCGCGCGCGATGGGGTTGTCGGCGCGCACCTCGAGGAAGAGCTCGGTGAGGTGGCGCCGTCTCGCCTGCGTGATGAGGGCGTGCATCAGGCCGCGGCCGAGGCCGATGCCGCGCGCGAACGGAGCGACGGCGATGGTCTGGATGTCGCCCTGCTCGCTGCCCGACGGGGCGAGGAGCCCCGCGTAGCCGAGCAGCCGCCGCTCGTCGTCATCGGCGTCGTCGTCGACGGCGATCAGGTAGTAGCCGTGCGGGCTCTCGATCTCGCGGCGCATGGCCTGCTCGGGCCACGCGTCGCGCACGAAGGTGGCGCGTTCGAGGCGCATGATCGCCTCGAGGTCGGCGGACTTCGCCCGCCGCATCAGCACGCTCATCGCAGCACCCGCTTCGGGGCGGAGGGGGTCACGTCGGGCGCGCGCAGGTAGATCGGCGCGTCGTCGGCGAGCGGCAGGCGCCCGGCCGCGAACGCCAGCTCGGCGAGCATGCCGACGGCACCGGCGGGAACGAGGGTCGCATCGAGACGGATGCCCCGTGCCCCGGGCACCCCGTCGCGAGGCACGAGTCGCGGCCCGCTCGTGCGCACGGGGAGACCGTCGCCGTCGAGGCCCTCGTAGTCGGAGACCGCGAACTCCCGGCGCCGGGCGTCGGTGACGACCTGGAGCGCGCCCGCACCCCCGTCGCGATACCAGCGCCAGGCGATCGCATCGTGACTCGCGACCGGCACGAACGGCCGATCGATGCCGAGCGCGAACGCGTGCGCCGCGGCGATGCCGACGCGGAGCCCGGTGAACGGCCCGGGGCCCATTCCGGCCGCGACGCCCGACAGCCGACCCGGGCGCACGCCGGCCGCGGCGAGGGCGTCCTGGATGAAGCCGCCGATGACCTCGGCGTGGCGCATCGTGTCGTCGGTACCCGTCTCGGCGAGACAGCGCAGTTCACCGTCGGCGCCGTCGCGATCGACGACGGCGACACTCGTGCCCGTCGAGGTGTCGATCGCGAGGAGCATGAATCCAAGCCTACTGGGAGGCGTCGAACGGGCTCCCCGCCCAGCGCGGGCCGTGGCCCCGCACCGCGAGGATGCGCGGCTCGTCGGCGCCGAGGAGCTCGGCGTCCGCGGCATCCGTCGGCTGGTCCGCGGGAGCGCCGCTGCCCTCGGGCCGCTCGATGACGACGTCGAGCCAGGAGTCGGCGACGTCGTCGAGCAGGCCCGCACCCCACTCCACCACCACGACGGCGTGCGCGAAATCGAGGTCGAGGTCGTCGAGGAGCTCGGCGCTGCCGAGCCGGTACGCGTCGACGTGCACCAGCGGCGGCCCGCCGACGAGGCTCGGGTGGGTGCGCGCGAGCACGAAGGTCGGGCTCTGCACCGGGCCGCGCACGCCGAGGCCCTCGCCGATGCCCCGGGTGAGGGTCGTCTTGCCCGCGCCGAGCGAGCCCGTGAGCACCACGAGGTCGCCGGCGCGCAGCGTGCCGCCCAGTTCGCGCCCGAATGCCTCCATCTCGGCGGTGTCGCCCACGTCGAGGCGCATCACTCGCCGCCCATGTAGGTGCGCGGCACCCGGGGGCCGATGCGCGTCACGATCTCGTAGCCGATCGAGTCGGCGGCGTCGCCCCAGTCGTCGGCAGAGGGTACGCCGGCGGCCGGATCGCCGAAGAGCACGACCTCGTCGCCGACCGTCACCTCGTCGTCGCCGACGTCCACGAGGAACTGGTCCATCGCGATGCGCCCGACGACGGGCCGCCGTGCGCCCGCGAGCCACACTTCGCCGCGCCCGGAGGCCTGTCGCGGGACCCCGTCGGCGTAGCCGAGCGGCACGAGGGCGAGCGTCGTCGCGTGTTCCGCGCGCCAGACGTGGCCGTAGGAGGCGCCCGTGCCCACGTCGACGCGTCGCACCGCCGCGACGCGCCCGCGGAGGGTCATCGCCGGGCGCAGGCCGAGGTCGGCGGCCGTCGTGCCGTCGCCGAAGGGCGGCACCCCGTAGCATCCGATGCCGAGTCGCACGAGGTCGTACCGGGACTCGGGCCGGCGGACGGCGCCCGCTGTGGACGCGATGTGGCGCACCTCGGGGGCGAGGCCCGCCGCGGATGCCGCGGCGAGCGCGGCCTCGAAGGCGGCGAGCTGCGCGGCATCCTCGTCGGCCGAGGTGTTCGCGAGGTGGCTGAACACCCCGCGGACCTCGACCAGGCCGTCGCGCTCGAGGCGCGCGGCCGTGCCGACCGCCTCGCCCCACGCCCCGGGTGCGACGCCGTTGCGGCTGAGCCCCGTGTCGATCTTCAGGTGCACCCGGGCTCGCCGGCCGACGGATGCCGCAGCCGCGATGGCCTCGAGCTGCCCGATCGACGAGACGCCGAGGTCGACGTCGCGGGCGATGGCGGTGCCGAACCCGGCGCCGGGGTCGTGCAGCCAGGCGAGCACGGGCGCGTCGATGCCCGCATCGCGGAGCGCGATCGCCTCGACCACGTCGGCGACGCCCAGCCACTCCGCGCCGCCGGCGAGCGCGGCCCGGGCGACCGGCACGGCGCCGTGCCCGTAGGCGTCGGCCTTCACGACCGCCATCGTGCGCGCGGGCGCCACCAGCCGCGTGAGCGTCGCCACGTTGTGACGGACCGCGTCGAGGTCGACGACCGCCTCGCGGAAGGGCGGGCGCCCGTCGGGGCCGGCTGCGGTCACTGCAGCGGCCGATCCGCCTCGAGCACGACGAACGCGCTCGCGAGCCCTGCATCGTGGCTCATCGAGAGGTGCACCCGGTCGATGCCGAGTGTGCGCACATGCTCGGCGAGTCCGCCCGACAGCTCGAAATCGGGGTTGCCCTCGGGGTCGTTCACGATGCGCATCTCGTGCCACCGGATGATCGCGTGCCCGCCGAGGGCCTTGATGAGCGATTCCTTGGCGGCGAACCGGGCCGCGAGCGAGCGTGCGGGGCGATCGCGTTCGCTCTCGGCGAACAGGCGCTCCACGAGGGCCGGCGTGCGCACGAGCGAGCGCTCGAAGCGCACGATGTCGACCACGTCGATGCCGATGCCGACGATCACTCGGGTCACTCCACCGTCACGGACTTCGCGAGGTTCCGGGGCTGATCGACGTCGAGTCCCTTGGCCTGCGCGAGCTCCATCGCGAACACCTGCAGCGGCACGACCGCGAGGAGCGGCTCGAACAGCGGGGCCGCCAGCGGGATGCGCAGCACCTCGTCGGCGAACGGCAGCACCGCGGCATCCCCCTCCTCGGCGATCGCGATCACGCGAGCGCCGCGGGCACGGATCTCCTGGATGTTCGAGACGACCTTCGGGTGCAGGTTCGCGGAGCCGCGCGGGCTCGGCACCACCACGAAGACGGGCTGGCCCGGCTCGATGAGCGCGATCGGTCCGTGCTTCAGCTCGCCCGCGGCGAACCCCTCGGCGTGGATGTAGGCGAGTTCCTTGAGCTTCAGCGCGCCCTCGAGGGCGATCGGGTAGCCCACGTGACGGCCGAGGAACAGCACCGAGCGCGTGTCGGCCATCCAGTGCGCGAGCTGCTCGACGCGCTCGGCCTGCTCCAGCACGGTCTCGAGCTTCCCGGGCACCGCCTGCAGCTCGGCGAGCTGCGCGGCGACGTCGTCGTCGGACAGCGTGCCCCGCACCCGGGCGAGGTGCAGGCCGAACAGGTAGAGCGCGGCGATCTGGGCCACGAACGCCTTCGTCGACGCCACCGCGACCTCGGGCCCGGCGTGCGTGTAGACGACGGCGTCGGACTCGCGCGGGATCGTCGCGCCCTGCGTGTTGCAGACCGAGATCGTGCGGGCGCCCTGCTCCCGCGCGTACTTCACGGCCATGAGCGTGTCCATCGTCTCGCCCGACTGGCTGATCGAGACGACGAGCGTGTCGGGGTCGAGCACCGGCTCCCGGTAGCGGAACTCGTGGCTGAGCTCCACGTCGACCGGCACGCGCGCCCACTTCTCGATCGCGTACTTCGCGACCATGCCCGCGTAGGCGGCGGTGCCGCACGCGATCACGGTGATGCGACGGATGCCGCGGAGCTCGTCGTCGCCGAACGACGCGAGCTCGGGGATCACCACCTGCCCGTCGACCACGCGGCCGAGCAGGGTCTTCGCGACCGCCTCGGGCTGCTCCGACACCTCCTTGCGCATGAACGACGACCAGCCGCCCTTCTCGGCGGCCGAGGCGTCCCACGCGACGTCGAACGGCTCGACCTCGACGTCGGCTCCGCCGAAGTCGGTGACCGTGACGCCCTCGGCGGTGATCGTGACGATCTGGTCCTGGCCGATCGCCACGGCGCGCTTCGTGTACTCGACGAAGGCGGCGACATCCGACCCCAGGAAGTTCTCGCCGTCGCCGAGGCCGATCACGAGCGGGGAGTTGCGGCGGGCGCCGACGACGACGCCGGGCTGGTCGCGGTGCACGGCCAGCAGCGTGAACGCTCCGTCGAGGCGGGAGACCGTGGCCCGGAACGCCTCGGTGAGCTCGCCGATGCGGCGGTACTCGCGGCCGAGCAGCACGGCGGCGACCTCGGTGTCGGTCTCGCTCTCGAAGCTGAAGCCCTCGGCGAGCAGTTCGTCTTTCAGCTCGGCGAAGTTCTCGATGATGCCGTTGTGGATGAGCGCGAGCCGGCCGTCGTCGCCGAGGTGCGGGTGCGCGTTGCGGTCGGTCGGCCCGCCGTGCGTCGCCCAGCGGGTGTGGCCGATGCCCGTGCCGCCGCGGTGCAGCGGCGTGGCCTCGAGGTCGTCGGCGAGCACCTGGAGCTTGCCCGCCCGCTTCGCCGTCTCGATGACGCCGTCGTCGTCGACGATCGCGACTCCCGCCGAGTCGTAGCCGCGATACTCGAGGCGGCGAAGGCCTCCCATGAGCACGTCGAGGCTGTTGCGCTCTCCGACGTAGCCGACGATTCCACACATGCGCTCGATTGTATCCGCGGGGGGCTGTGCGCCTGCCGCGCACGCCCCGGCCGTTCGCCCGCGCGGCGCCTCACTAGACTGTGACGGTGCTGGATCCGCAGAGCTCGTCGTCGCACGTGGCGCAGATCTCGCCGTTCATCGAGCTCGGCCGTTCGGACTGGGCGGCCCTGGCGCCGTCGATGCCCTCTCCCCTGCGCGAGACCGAGGTCGTGCAGCTGCGCGGCCTCGGCGAGCCGCTCGACCTCCGTGAGGTCGCCGAGGTGTACCTGCCGCTGAGCCGCCTGCTCAACCTCTACGTCGGCGGCACGAAGGCGCTCCACAACGTCACGAGCGAGTTCCTCCGGGAGCGCGTGGAGGCGACCCCGTTCGTCATCGGCGTCGCCGGTTCGGTCGCGGTCGGCAAGTCGACCATCGCGCGCCTGCTCCGGGAACTGCTCGCGCGATGGGAGCACACGCCGCGGGTCGAGCTCGTCACGACCGACGGGTTCCTCTTCCCGAACGCCGAGCTCGAGCGGCGCGGGCTGATGTCGCGCAAGGGATTCCCCGAGTCGTACGACCGTCGCGCGCTGCTGCGCTTCGTGAGCGAGGTGAAGGCGGGCGCCCCCGAGGTGCGCGCCCCGTTCTACTCGCATCTCGTGTACGACATCGTCCCCGACGCGCAGGTGACCGTGCGCCGGCCCGACGTGCTCATCGTCGAGGGCCTCAACGTGCTGCAGCCCCCGGGGCCCGGTCATCGGCTCGCGGTCAGCGACCTCTTCGACTTCACCGTCTACGTCGATGCCCGCACGTCCGACATCGCGCGCTGGTACGAGGAACGGTTCCTCAAGCTGCAGCGCGGCGCGTTCGCGAACCCGCACTCCTACTTCCACCGCTACGCGAGCCTCACCGAAGACGAGGCGCGTCAGCAGGCCCGCGAGATCTGGCACTCGATCAACGAGCCGAACCTCCTGCAGAACATCAGGCCGACGAGGTCACGTGCCTCGCTCGTGCTCCGCAAGAGCGCCGACCACACCGTGTCGAACGTGCTCCTGCGCAAGCTCTGACGGCGGATGTCGCAACCGCGCGTCGCGACGCCCACGACGGCGCCATCGAGATCCTCGATGCTGCGGCATCCGACCGCCTCGAGTGTGCACTTCGCGCCCAGCTGAGGGCGGCGACAGCACTGTCGACGCGGGCGAGGCTAGCGCGAAAGACGCTCGCGCACGACGTCGGCGAGGGATGCCGCATAGCGGTCGGCCTTGTCCTGCTGGGATGCCTCCACCATGACGCGCACCATCGGCTCCGTGCCCGACGGCCGCAGCAGCACGCGTCCGGAGTCGCCGAGTTCGGCCTCGACCGCGGCGACCGTGGCGGCGATCTCGGCGTCGTCGTGGAGCGCGTTGTGGTCGACATCCCGCACGTTCACGAGCACCTGAGGGTAGACCGTCATCACCGAGGCGAGCTCGGCGAGCGTCTTGCCCGTGCGCGCCATCTCGGCCGCGAGGTGGAGCCCCGTCAGCACGCCGTCGCCGGTCGTCGCGAACTCCGTCATGATGACGTGCCCCGACTGTTCGCCGCCGAGGGCGAGCCCCTCCGAGGCGAGCGCCTCGAGCACGTACCGATCGCCCACCTTGGTCTCGACGACCCGGATGCCGCGATCGGCCATGGCGCGACGCAGGCCGAGATTCGACATCACGGTCACCACGAGGGTGTCATCGGTGAGCGTGCCGCGCTCGTGCATCGACACGGCGAGGATCGCCATGATCTTGTCGCCGTCGACCACGTTGCCGTCGGCGTCGACGGCCAGGCAGCGGTCGGCGTCGCCGTCGTGGGCGATGCCGAGGTCGGCGCCGTGCTCGCGCACGGCCGCCTGCAGCAGCCCGAGGTGGGTGGAGCCGACGCCGTCGTTGATGTTCATGCCGTCGGGGTCGGCCCCGATCACGGTCACGGTCGCGCCGGCGTCGCGGAACGTCTCGGGTGAGACCCCGGCGGCCGCTCCGTGTGCACAGTCGAGCACGACGTGCAGGCCGTCGAGTCGGTTCGGCAGCGTGCCGAGCAGGTGCACCACGTAGCGGTCCTCGGCGTCGGCGAACCGGCGGATGCGGCCGACGCCGCCGCCGACGGGCGCGAGCGCCTGCTTGCCGAGGTACGACTCGATGCGATCCTCGACCTCGTCGGGGAGCTTCGTGCCGCCGAAGGAGAAGAACTTGATGCCGTTGTCGGGCGCGGGATTGTGCGACGCCGAGATCATCACGCCGAAGTCGGCGCCGATCGAGTCGATGAGGAACGCCGTCGCCGGGGTGGGGATGACGCCGGCGTCGAGCACGTCGACACCCGAGCTCGCGAGGCCGGCCGCGACGGCAGACGTGAGGAACTCGCCCGAGACACGGGGGTCGCGCGCGACGACGGCCACCGGGCGACGGCCGGCCGCGCGGAGCTCGTCGGCGTGCCGCCCCCGAGTGAGGACGGCGGCAGCCGCCTGGGCGAGGCCCAGGGCCAGGTCAGCCGTGAGTTCACGGTTGGCCAGGCCCCGGACCCCGTCGGTTCCGAAGAGCCGGGGCATACGAGAACCGGAGACCCGGATCAGCGCTTCGAGAACTGAGGCGCCTTGCGGGCCTTCTTGAGGCCGGCCTTCTTGCGCTCGATGACCCGCGCGTCGCGGGTGAGGAACCCGGACTTCTTGAGGGTCGGCCGGTTGTTCTCGCGGTCGATCTCGTTGAGCGCACGCGCGATCGCGAGGCGCAGTGCGCCGGCCTGGCCCGAGGGGCCGCCGCCGGTGATGCGTGCGATCACGTCGTACGAGCCCGAGAGCTCGAGCACGGTGAACGGGTCGGTGATGAGCTGCTGGTGCAGCTTGTTCGGGAAGTAGTCCGCGAACTCACGGCCGTTGACGGTGATCGTGCCGGCGCCGGGAACGACGCGCACGCGCGCGATGGCCTGCTTGCGACGGCCGACCGCCGCGCCCGAGACGTTCAGCACGGGACGGGGGGTGGTGGGTTCGGCCGAGGGGGTGCTCTCGGTCGTGTAGCTCTCGGGAGCCGCTTCGATCTGGTCTGCGATCTTCGCCATGGTGGTGTGAATCCTTATTTCGAGAACGTCGAGTGCGCCGGAACTACTGGGCGACCTGGGTGAGGGTGTACGGCTTCGGCTGCTGGGCCGCGTGCGGGTGCTCGGGGCCGGCGTAGACCTTGAGCTTCTTCAGCTGCTGGCGGCCGAGCGAATTCTTCGGCAGCATGCCGCGGATCGCCTTCTCGACGGCGCGGACCGGGTTCTTCTCGAGCAGCTCGGCGTAGCCGACGGCCTTGAGGCCGCCCGGGTAGCCCGAGTGGCGGTAGGCCTTCTTCTGCTCGAGCTTCTGGCCGGTGAGGGCCACCTTGTCGGCGTTCACGATGATCACGAAGTCGCCGGTGTCGACGTGGTTCGCGAAGATCGCCTTGTGCTTGCCGCGCAGGAGGGCTGCGGAGTGGCTGGCGAGGCGGCCGAGCACGATGTCGGTCGCGTCGATGACGACCCAGTCACGCTGGATCTCGTTCGACTTCGGGGTGTAGGTGCGCGTCACGGAAGTGCTGCTTTCTGATCGAGAGAGGGGTTCGTGAATCCCGCTCCGGTGAGGTGTTCGCCCGCTCATGCGGCCGAACGCCCCGGTGGAGGGCTCATCTTCGGGTGCCGCCCTTCGACGAGCTCAGGGAACGGTCGCGGGGGCACCAAAGGGTTAGCTTAGCCGACCACCCCGTCGACGTGCAATTCGCGGCGCGCCCTGGTCTGCACCGCGCGTGCTTCGAGTTCGTGGTCGTCGGGGTAGCCCACCTCGGTGAGCACGAGCCCCTTCGCGGGCATCACCTTGAATGCGCTCGTGCGCTCGGCCGCCCGGAGCAGCCCGAAGGGGTCGGATGCCGCGAGCCGCCCTTCTCCCACCGCGACGCACGCCCCGACGAGTGCGCGCACCATCGAGTGGCAGAACGCGTCGGCCTGGAGCGCCGCGACCAGCACGCCGTCCGCAGCGCGCTCCCACCCGTACGACTGCAGCGTGCGGATCGTCGTCGCGCCCTCGCGCGGGCGGCAGAAGGCCGCGAAGTCGTGCAGTCCGACGAGCGATGCGGCCGCGGCATCCATCGCCGCTGCATCGAGGTGCCGGGAATGCACGACGGTGCGCCGGCGCTCGAGGGGGTCGCGGAGGGCGGATGCGTCGGCGACACGGTACTCGTAGCGTCGCCAGATCGCGGAGAACCTGGCGTCGAACCCCACCGGTGCGCGTTCCGCGTGGGTGATCACCACGTCGGCGTCGGCACCGAGGATGCCCGTGAGCCTGCGGGCGAGCGCAGCCTCGGGCGAGGCGTCGGGGTCCTGCCCGCGGCGCGGCCGGGCGACGGCGGCGAGGGCGTCCGCACCGACGTCGAGGTGCGCGACCTGCCCGAGCGCGTGCACGCCGGCGTCGGTGCGGCCCGCGACCGCGAGGCGCGGCTGCTCGCCCGTGCGACGGAACAGGGTGCCCAGCGCCTCCTCGATGACGCCCTGCACGGTGCGGAGCCCCGGCTGTCGGCTCCAGCCGTTGAAGTCGGTGCCGTCGTAGGCGATGCCGAGCCGGATGCGGACGACGGATGCCGCGCTGGACGCGTCGCCCGCGGCATCCGCGTCGCCCGCGTCGGGGCCCGTCGTCTCACTCACGCCTTCCACCCTATGACCGCTCCGGGGGTCGTTTCCGGCCATTCTCCCCGTCCGGCGTCCGTGCGGTTGACCGGAATACACCCCCGCAGGCTACTTCTCGATGCACCGGACCTCGGCGGGCAGACCACGCGAGAACGGGCCTCCGGGAACAGCGAAGGGCCCGGATGCCGCAGCATCCGGGCC
>NZ_JBHXMP010000004.1:0-54210 GCF_042720415.1 Agromyces sp. NPDC058484
AAGGGACCGATCATCCGAACCGAGAGCATCGTGCTGCGCGGCAAGTCGGGCACGATCCGCCGGATCGCGGCCGACCACCTGATCGAGAAGTGGCTGGACGAGACCGAGCGCTGACCGGATGCCACGGGCGGATGTCCGTGGGTCGCGCGAGAATGGGCCGATGACCCCGATGACCGACGCGAGTCGACTTCCGCGAGCCCTGCGCCCGTTCGCCTCGGGCCAGTACCGCCTGCTCATCGCCGCGCTGTCGGCGTCGCTGCTGAGCGCCGGGGCGTGGCTCGTCGCGGCGGTCTGGCAGGTGGTCGAACTGGGCGGCTCGCCGTCCGATCTCTCGCTCGTGGCGGTGGGCGCCAGCCTGGGACTCGTCGTGGCGGTGCTGTTCGGCGGCGTGGCCGCCGACCGGATCCCGCAGCGTCGCATCCTGCTGGTCGTCGAGGTGGTGCGCGGCGTCGGCTTCGCGACGGCGGCGCTGCTCGCGGCGAGCGGCGTCATCGAGGTCTGGCACATCGCCGTGATCTCGTTCGTGCTCGGCCTGGCCGACGGGTTCTTCTATCCCGCGTATTCGGCGTGGCTGCCGGCCATCCTGCCGCCCGAGCAGCTCCTGGCCGCCAACGGCGTGGAGGGCGTGCTGCGGCCCGCCGTCATGCAGGCGGCCGGCCCGGTGCTCGCGAGCGGCCTCATCGCGCTGCAGGGACCGTGGCTCGCCTTCGCCGCGGTCGGCGGGATGCAGATCGTCGCCGCGGTCGTCCTCGCCGTGATGCGCACCACACCGGTGCGGCGCGACGCGGGCGAGGCGGTGCTGCATCCCGTGCACCAGACGTTCGTCGACCTGCGGGACGGGTTCGCCTACCTGATGCGCACGCGCTGGCTCTTCGCGACGCTCGTGTTCTCGATCGTGCTCGTGTTCCTCATCATGGGGCCGATCGAGGTGCTCCTGCCGTTCGCGGTGAAGGACCAGACCGGCGGCGGTGCGGCAGCCTTCGCCCTCGCCCTGGCGGCGTTCGGCTTCGGAGGCGCTGTCGGTTCGATCACGGTCGCGTCGTTCCGCCTGCCGCGGCGCTACCTCACCCTGATGATCCTCGCGTGGGGCATCGGTTGCGTGCCGCTCGCGATCATCGGGTACACCTCGTGGCTGTGGGTCATGCTCATCGCCCTCTTCATCTGCGGGCTGCTCTTCGATGGCGCGCAGGTCGTGTGGGGCACATTGCTGCAGCGTCGGGTGCCGCCGTCCATGCTCGGTCGCGTGTCGAGCCTCGACTTCTTCGTCTCGCTCGCCCTGATGCCGATCTCGATGGCCGTGGCCGGCCCGGTGGGCGAGGCGATCGGGCTCGCGCCGGCGTTCCTCATCGCCGGGCTGGTGCCGCCATTCCTCGCCATCGCGACGCTCGCCTTCGCCCGCCTCGGCCGCGACGAGCTGGCGCACCCTCTCGAGGGAGCGCTCGATGCGACACCCGTGACGGGGGCCGAGGCTGCGGCCGGCTTCGCGTCGCCGGTCGACGAGCCGCATGCACGCACGGAGTCGTGATGCGGTGGGTGACGGAGAGCTCGACGCGCGTCCTGGACAGCAGGACCAGCGAATGGGAGGCTGGGCGGGCACGCTCTGAAAGGGGAGTCCACCATGGTCACTGTGCGCGATGCGTTCTCCGGGTTCAGCGTCGATGACATCGCCGCGGCGCGGGAGTTCTACGGCACGAAGCTCGGACTGCCCGTGCAAGACGAGCCGATGGCGGGTGCGCTCCAGTTGACCCTGCCGTCGGGACAGGCCGTCTTCGTCTATCCGAAACCCGATCACACTCCGGCGACCTTCACGATTCTGAACCTCGTCGTCGAAGACATCGATGCGGCGGTGGACGAGCTCAACGCCGCGGGGGTCGTGACGAAGATCTACACGGAGGGCGATGCGTTCGGCACCGACGAGCGCGGCATCGCGCGAGGCTCGGCCACCGGCATGGGCCCCGACATCGCGTGGTTCCGCGACCCCGCGGGGAACGTGCTGAGCGTACTGGTGACCTGACCGCCGGCGACGGACCTGACCGCGGGGGCGCGGCGGGGACGCCTGGTCGCCGTGTTCAGCCGTTCGTCGCGTCGGGTGCCTCGAACTGAAGTCGCAGCTCGGGGTCGAGGTCGGCGGCGGCACCGGCCACGAGCTCAAAGGCGGTGAGCTCCCGAGGCGCCTCTTCGATGCCCTTGAGCGGAGCGAGGATCTTGGACTCGTCGAGCGCGCCGAGCTTGCGTGCGGTCGGCAGCACCTGGCGCTCGAGTGAGCCGACGAAGGAGTTGTAGTCCTTCACGCTGCGCTCGATCGTGCGGCCGAGCTTCTCGATGTGGCCGGCGGTCGTCGCCAGGCGCGAGTACAGCTCGCGGCTGAGGTCGAAGAGGGTCTTCGCCTCGTTCGTGAGCACGTCTTGCTGCCACGAGAAGGCCACGGTCTTGAGCACCGACCACAGCGTGACGGGCGAGGCGAGTGCCACGCGCTTCGAGAACGCGAACTCCATGATGCTCGGGTCGGTCTCGAGTGCGGCGGAGACGAGCGACTCGCTCGGGATGAACGCGATGACGAGCTCGGGGGAGGCGTCGAACCCGTTCCAGTAGCCCTTCGAACCGAGTGCGGTGATGTGCGCCCGGACCGCCTGTACATGCTGCTTCAGGAACTCGGCGCGGCGTGCGGCCTCGGCGCCGCTCGCGGTCGCCGGGATCTGGCTGGCCTCGAGGTAGGCGTTGAAGGGCACCTTGGCGTCGACCGCGATCGACTTGCCGCCCGGCAGGCGCACGACCATGTCGGGGCGACCGTGGCCCGAATCGCTCGAGATGCTCGACTGAACGTCGAAGTCGACGCGTTCGAGCAGGCCGGCGGCCTCGACGACGCTTCGCAGCTGCGTCTCGCCCCACACGCCGCGTGTGCTGTTCGAGCGCAGTGCCGAGGCCAGCGCCTCGGCGGTCGAGCGCAGGCGCTCTTCGGACTCGGCGGCGGACTTCAGCTGTTGGGTCAGCTCGCCGTGCTGCAGGTGCCGCTGCGACTCGAGCTCGGTGACCTTCGACTGCATCTCGGTGAGGGACTGCTTCACGGGCGCGAGCGCTTGGAGCACGCGGCTCTCGGCCTGTTCGCGCGCCTCGCGCGCCTGCTGCTCGGCACGATGCTGCTCGACGATCTCTCGCTGCTGCTGCTGCGCGGCGAGGATCTGACCGCGCAGCGCCTCACCGGTGGCCTGCGTGGCGGCGAGCTCTTCACGGAGGAGGGACCGCGCGGCCTCCTCGCCCGCCCGCACCTCGGCGAGCTGGGCCTGATGCCGGGCCTCGACGAGCGCCGGGTCTTCGGCGGTGGGCACGCTCGTGGCGCGTCGTGACGACCGAACGGCGACGGCGAGGCCGCCGAGGAGCGCGCCGACGAGGAGGCCGATGAGGAGTGCGAGAAGGTCCATGCCGAAAGTGTCGCAGGGGCCGCCGACATCGGGTTGGAGGGGCCCCGGCACGGCGGGACGCCCGCGCCGCCTCGACCGTCGGTGCGCGTGTTGCCACTGCAGGAACATTCCAGCGGCGATCGGAGTGTCGCGCGAAGGGTGAGGGATGAGATCGGCGTTTCTTCCTGCGTTGGCGCGCGAGCGGCAGCGCGAGGCGCTCGGGCAGGGCGCATCTCGATCCGCGGGCCGCTGCGCGGCCTGCTCCTCGACGGGCGGGGCGGGCAGTACTCGACGGGAGGGGGCGGGTGCCGCTACTGCAGCGCCATCGGGGCGTGCGCGGCGCGGTCGTCGGGCGTGGCGACCGGGCCGATCGCGCGGAACGGCACGCGAGTGATGTGCGCCAGCCGTTCGAGGTCGTCGGCCTCGTGGCGCTTCGCGGCGTGCACGATGATGGCCGCGCACGCCTCCGCGTCGGCGAGCGCGTCGTGGTGCGAGAAGCCCTCGAACCCGGCGGCCATGGCCGCGACCGGCAGCCGATAGGAGTCGAGGTGGTAGGTGCGGCGGGCGACCTGCAGGCTGCAGAGCGAGCGGAAGTCGGGCACATCCAGCCCGACCGCGGCCGAGGTCTTCGCGATCACGCCCATGTCGAAGCCGGCGTTGTGGGCCACGAGCACGTCGCCCGCGGCGAACTCGACGAGTGAAGGGACCTGGTCGGCCCAGCCGGGGGCATCCGCCACCATCGCGGGGGTGATGCCGTGGATGCGCACGTTCCACTCCGAGAACTCGTCGTGCGGGAACGGCGGCCGGATGTACCGGTGCACCCGATCGACGACCACGCCGTCACGCACCTTCACGAGCCCCACCGAACACGCCGATGCGCTCGACGAGTTGGCGGTTTCGAAGTCGATCGCGGTGAAGTCCACTGGCACGGGAGCATCGTCGCACGCGGCCCGGACACGGCCGGGCGTGTCGCCGGGCGGGTCGCGAACGTCTCCGGACGGCCCCGGACGGCCCCGGACGGCACCGAACGGTTGACGGATGCCTCGTCGCAGGCGTGGAATGGGCGGCGTGGACGAGAACGGCGAACGTGGTGCGCTCCTCGCAGACCCGACGGACCCCGCGATGGCGGCGACCGCCCGATCGTTCGGCGCCGCGGCATCCGTCTACCACCGGGCGAGGCCCGGCTACCCGGTCGAGGCGGTCGAGTGGCTCATCGGCGACGCGCCGCGCGTGCTCGACCTCGGCGCCGGCACCGGCAAGCTCACCGAGGCGCTCGTCGCGCTCGACCGCGACGTCATCGCCGTCGACCCCGTCGAGGAGATGCTCGAGGAGCTCGAGATCGCGGTGCCTGGCGTGCCGCGCGTCCTCGGCACGGCGGAGGACATCCCCCTCGCGGATACGTCGGTCGACGCGGTCGTCGCCGGCCAGGCGTGGCACTGGTTCCAGCCCGAGCGCGCGGTTCCCGAGATCGCCCGCGTGCTGAGGCCGGGCGGCGTGCTCGGACTCGTGTGGAACAGCCGCGACATTCGTGCCGACTGGCTCAGGCAAGCCGGCGAGATCATGCAGGAGCGCCACGACGCGAGCGCCACGTTCGAGAGCTACGTGACGATCGGCCGGCCCTTCGGGGCGATCGAGGAGCACGCGATCGAGTGGAGCGAGCGGATGTCGCGGGCGAGGTTCCTCGACCTCGTGCGCTCGCGCAGCCACCACATCACGGCGTCGCCCGGGGAGCAGGCCGCGACGATCGCCGCCCTCGAGACCCTGCTCGAGACGCACCCCGACCTGGCCGGCGCCGCGGAACTCGCCGTGCCGTATGTCACGCGCTGCTTCCGCGCACGCCTCGGCTGACGATGCCTCAACTCTCCAGCAGGTCGGCCGTCGCCCGCAGGATCGCGACCACCGCGCGCTGCTGACGAGCGGATGCCGCCTCGGCCGTGTCCTCGCGCGACCCGCCGCCTGCATCGCCCATGTGCACGGTCGCGCCCGTCCCGCTCGTCGCGACGGCAGCGCTCGTGCCGGGCGGCGACGCGCTCGCCGTGCCGAGCAGGATGCGGCCCCCGAGCACCTCCTCGCCGTGGAACTCCGGCGTCTGCCTGCGGTTCGGGCCGAACTTCTCGACCACCGAGCGCACGAAGTCCCGGTTCGAGACGCTGCCCACGCTCGTGTCGAGCAGCGGCATCGCCGTGCGCGTGAAGTCGCCCTGGCCGCCCGACTCCCACGCCACCTCGGTGGCCTTGCAGGCGCTGAACAGCACCTCGCGTCGCACGCCGGCGGCCCGTGGAGCCGTCACCGTCACCACCTCCGAGGCGAGCACGCGCTCGATCGCCGCGTCGCGCACGGAATCGGGCTCTGCGGATGCCGCGGCGACTCCGCGATCGACCCGGTACGCGTGCTCGTCCTCGCGGGTGAGCTCGACGGCGCGCGGGAGCGCGTCGCCCACCGGCGTCAGGTCGACGCGCGGCGCCCGGTTCGCCGAGCCCGAGTGGCAGCTGTCGAAGAACGCGGTGAGGCTCACGCCCTCGGGGATGACGTCCCAGATGCGCGCGAGGTCGTCGTCGATGATGAGGCGGCCCTCCTGGCGGAAGTCCACCGGGCAGAGCGCCTCGTCCTTCGCGACGTCGCCGTCCTCCTCGTCGGCGTCGAGGTCGGGCACGAAGGTGCCGTGACCCGAGTACTGCACGGCGAGCACGTCGCCCGGCGACGCGCTGCTGACGAGTTCGAGGATGGCGCGCAGGATCGCGTCGCGGGTGGCCGCGGCATCCGTCAGCTCGGTCACCTCGAACCCGGCCGTGCGAAGGGCCTCGCCCCAGGCGCGCGCGTCGGCGACGCAGCCGCGCAGGCGGTCGCCCTCGTCGGGGTAGGCGTCGACGCCGATGCAGAGCGCGCGGCGCGCGCCGGTGCCCGGCGCGGCGCCGTCGACCGCCGTTCCGGCCGCCGCGCCGCCGACCGCACGCGACCCGGGGGCCGCCGCCGCGGGCAGGTCCTCGTACTCGGGCCAGGGTGCGACGGCGCGTCCGCGGCCCTTCGGGAACGGCGTGACGTCGGCGACGCCCGCCACCCGCCGCGCGACGCTCTCCATCGTCGGCGGGTCGTCGTCGAAGTCGCCGTGCGCGGTCGCGGCGCTCGCCGTGCGCACGCCCACCGCGTTCGGTGCGAGCACGAGGTCGCCGTCGGCCGAGGCCCCGGTGAAGTAGTCGGCGAGCTCGGCGTCGCGGGTGAGGTACTTCGCCATGCCGAGGATCGGGGTCGCCTTCTGGGGTTCGAACGAGGCCGACACCAGGTAGAGCAGCGACTTGTTGTAGATGCGCAGGCAGGTGTCGGCGCGCTCGGCATCGTCGTCCATCGTGAAGACCGCGAGCCGCGCGATCTTGCCGCTCTTCGCGTGCGGCAGCAGCAGCTTCGAGAAGGTGTCGATGCGCACCGCCGGGGCGAGCAGGTTGAGCGACGCGATCTCGGGGACATCCGCCTCGATGGCCGCCTTCAGCAGGTGCGAGTGGAAGATCGATCCGGCGCTGTGGCCGACGGCATGCACCTCGATCTCGCCGGGATGGTCGGTCATCCACTTGGCCAGGGCGCGCACGAAGTAGTGTCCGCCGCCGCCCTTCACGGATGCCGCGGCCGCGTCGACCTTCATGTCGTTCCAGATGCCGCCGCCGCCGAGGAGCCGCGCGGCGACCTCGAGGAACGTGTCCTTCGCCTCGTCGACCCAGCCGCGCCGGCCGCCGGACGCCCAGCGTCGCAGCGCGTCCCAGAGCGCCGTGCCGAGGCCGGTCTCCCAGATGAAGTGGATGGGGTAGACCCCGTTCTCCTTCCACCAGTCGACCTGCTGCTCGGCGATGCCGAAGCCGGCCGCCTTGTCGACGAGCCCGCCGTGCGCGTACAGCACGACCGGCACCGGACCGGGCCGGTGCGCCGCGATGAACGCGGGCAGGTGCGTCTCGAAGATGGCGTCGATGTCGCCCGTCGTGGTGCGGAAGTCGTCGACGGCCTGCGCCTCGCCGGGCGCGCCCGCCGCGACCTTGCCGTCCACGAGCGCGATGACGTGCGGCGTGAGGTCGGCGAGCGCCGCGGCCGACAGGGCCGGGCCTCCCCGCGGGGCGGCGGGCGCCGCGGCCGACGGGGGCGGTGGGGGAGCGGATGGGCTCGGCGGGCGTACGGCGTTCATGATGGCGGTCCTTCCGGGATCGGCGGGTCGAGGTGGATGCGCGCGCGCGGATGCGCGTACACGGCATAGGCGAGCTCCGACAGGTCGGCTTCGTCGCGGGCCGCCCGGCGGGCGATTCGGGCGGCGTCGGCGATGGTCGCGTCGGCGTCTGCGAGTGCGAGGTAGAACGCCTCGACGAAGGTCGAGGCCGGGTCGTCGCCGACCGCCCAGGAGCATCCGACGAACGCGGCAGCGCCACCGCGCAGGAACGCCTCGGGGAACCCGCCGAGCGCGGCGGGGCCGGCGGGAAGGCGGCCGATGTCGCACGCGTTCAGGAAGACGAACGGGCCCGTGTCGGCATCGTCGACCCGGCCGCGGTCGGGCATGTCGCGACGCAGTTCGCCATCGGAGTACCGGGCGCGCGGCACGTCCTCGGCCTCGCTGAACGCCGAGAGGAGGAGCTCCTGCGTCTGCGGCGATCCAGCGCTCCAGCGGCCGTGACCGGCGAAGTGGAGCAGGTCGAAGCCATCGTGCATGAGCCCGGCGATGCCGTCGGCGTCGTCGGGGTCGATCGTCGTGGCCGCGAACCGGTGCTCGAGGAATCGCCGCTCCTCGCCGGTGTGCGTCAGACGCAGGCGCCGATCGGAGTAGTCGGGGCACACGAAGCGCACGCGCTCGGGCGACACGTTGAGCACGGTGGGGTGCGCCGTGTCGTACACCCACCGGGTGAGGCCGTAGGAGCTGAGGAAGCGGGGTCGTCCGTCGTCGGCCACGCCCGCCGGCGGCACGAGATGCACGACCTCCCACGGCACGTCGAGCTCGCCCGAGGTCTGCACGATGAGCCCGTCGAGGCCGTCGGGCTCGGCGTTCCAGAGCAGCTCGAGCACGTCGGGCTCGAACAGCGTGCGCGCGAGGCCCATCCCGATGTCGCGCAGGCG
Source organism: Agromyces sp. NPDC058484 (assembly GCF_042720415.1). Lineage (NCBI taxonomy): Bacteria > Bacillati > Actinomycetota > Actinomycetes > Micrococcales > Microbacteriaceae > Agromyces > Agromyces sp. NPDC058484. The sequence continues at coordinate 8,481 of NZ_JBHXMP010000004.1, forward strand.
GGCCAGGCCCCGGCGCGCGCGCTTGTCGCGGTCTCGGATGCCCGCGAGCTCGGCGCGGAGGCCCGCCACGCGCCGGTAGGTGCGCGAGATGAAGGCCGCCTTGTCGTCGAGGTGGACCTCGCAGGTGCGTGCGTCGCCGCCGACGGAGACCCGGATGCGCAGGGTCGAGTCGGTGCCGACGATCGACTCGTCGATGCGGATGCTGGGGAGCTCGACGAGGTCGGAGTCGGGCTCGACGACGGGTGCCACGACCTCCGCGGGCTCGACCACCGAGCGAGCGCCCGCCGCGACGATCTCGGCCGTGAGCCGGAGGGTGGCGAGGGGGAAGTCGACGTCCTGGCGCAGCACGAGCGACACCTCGCCTCTGCCGGGCAGTGGTGCGACGAGACGGAACAGGTGCTCGTCGACGTCGTCATCTCCATGCGGCAGCGTCGCGGTCACCGTCTCGGACTGGCCGTCGACGAGGCGGAAGCCCCTGAGGGCGATCGTCACCGTGAGATCGCGTCTCGGGTCGATGACGATGGCCTGCGCGGCATGACTGGTGCCGGCGGATGCCTCGAGCAGCCGCCTGCTGATGGCGAAGCGCACCTCGAACTCCTCGTCGACGACCACGCGCTGCGGCATCTCGGCGAGCACGTGCGCGAGGGCGCGTTTCTCGACGAGCTCGTCTTCCGGCCCGGCCCCGCGGCCATCGCCGGGGAGCGGCATCGAGGGAGCCGGCGGCGGAGGGGCCGACGGCGCGGGCACCGGGAAGGACGGCATCGGCGGGGGCGGCGGCGCGGATCTCGTCACCGGCGGCGGCGGTGCGGCATCCGGTGGGGGCTCGACATCCGCCTGCGGCTCGGCGGACTCCATCGGCGGCTCGGCTTCGCGCGGGGGCTCGGGCTCAGCGGCTTCCAGGTTCTCCCGCGCCGCCGCGTAGATGCGTGCCAACTCCTCGGCCTCAGCCTCGGTCTCGCATTCCACGACCACGACGATCGCGCGCCGCGGGCCGAGCGCGAACGGCAGCACGATCTCGAGCGCATCGGGGTCCTCGCCCGACGGGCGGAAGGTGCAGAGCAGGTCGCCGAGCTGCACGAACACCACGACGCGCGGCTGATCGACATCGTCGGCGAGCGAGAGCACGAGTTCAGGCGGTCCGCCGCCCGTGCCGACCAGATCCGCGCGCGCGAGCACGCGGCCCGACGACGGCGGCGGCCAGTGCAGCGCGTCGGCCGCGGCGAGCAGGCGAACCGCCCCGCGCGCACCGAGCACCGCCGGCGGCGGCTTCATGGCGCGAACCTCCGCCTGCGGCATCCGTCGACTCGCCTGCACCTGGCGAACATGGCCGCTTCTCCCTCGACTGCCACCGCCGCCCGAGCGAATCCTGAGCGACGCTCGTTTTCGACCCTTGGGCGCAGCATACGACCGCGGCGGTCACGTCCGCCAGCATCCGGCCGCAGGTTCAGGGCGGCCCCGGATGCCGCGGAGGGAGCGCCCTGAGCGCGGCGGGTACGATAGACCCCCGTGGCTCTCACCATCGGAATCGTCGGACTCCCGAATGTCGGCAAGTCGACCCTCTTCAACGCCCTCACCAAGAACCAGGTGCTCGCGGCGAACTACCCGTTCGCGACGATCGAGCCGAACATCGGCGTGGTGAACCTGCCAGACCCACGGCTCGAGACGCTCGCCGGGATCTTCGGGAGCGAGCGGATCCTGCCCGCGGCCGTGTCGTTCGTCGACATCGCCGGCATCGTGAAGGGCGCGAGCGAGGGTGAGGGGCTCGGCAACAAGTTCCTCGCGAACATCCGCGAGGCCGATGCGATCGCCCAGGTCATCCGCGGCTTCGACGACTCCGACGTGGTGCATGTCGAGGGCACGGTCGATCCCAAGGCCGACATGGAGACCATCAACACCGAGCTGATCCTCGCCGACCTCGAGACCCTCGAGCGTGCCATCCTGCGCTATGAGAAGGAGGTGAAGGGCCGGAAGCTCGACCCGTCGGTGCTCGCCGCCGCGCTCGAGACGCAGGAGGTGCTGCAGCAGGGCACACCCCTGTCTGCGGCATCCGTCGACCTGTCACCGATTCGCGAACTGGGGTTGCTCACCGCGAAGCCGTTCATCTACGTCTTCAACGTCGACGAGGCGACGCTGACGGATGCCGCGAAGAAGGCCGCTCTCGCTGCGCTCGTCGCGCCCGCCGAGGCCGTGTTCCTCGACGCCAAGATCGAGTCGGAGCTCATCGACCTCGACCCGGCGGATGCCGCGGAACTGCTCGCGTCGACCGGACAGGACGAGTCGGGCCTCGACCAGCTCGCCCGCGTCGGCTTCGACACGCTCGGACTGCAGACCTACCTCACGGCGGGCCCCAAGGAGTCGCGCGCGTGGACCATCCACAAGGGCTGGAAGGCCCCGCAGGCGGCCGGGGTCATCCACACCGACTTCGAGAAGGGCTTCATCAAGGCCGAGGTCATCTCGTTCGACGACCTGGTCGAGACCGGTTCGGTCGTCGAGGCGCGCGCCAAGGGCAAGGCGCGCATGGAGGGCAAGGACTACGTCATGCAGGACGGCGACGTGGTCGAGTTCCGGTTCAACGTGTAGTCGCCCAGGTGCGGTGTTCCGGGCACGTCGGAGGTCTGTGTGTTGGAGTACGTTCCGAATCAGCTGCTCAGCCGCCTCGAGGGTCGGCGACTCACTGCGGTCGTGTTCTCGATGGACCACGTCATGCTCTGGTTCGATGGCGACATCGCGAGCGGGGGCAACGTGGTGCTCAGCTGCGACGTGTATCCCGCGGTCGAGTACCGGGGGGTTGTCTACGCTGAGCCCGATCCTGGGTACGGTGACGCTTTTCGCGCCTTAGTCGCACAAGAAGTTGCGGGTACGGTCGAGCAAACGGGCACCGGTATCGTCCTTTCGTTTCAGACGGGCCGCCTCGTGATTCATCCGAAGCTGGATGAGCTGGTGGGCCCGGAGATCGCGATGCTGAGCGGGTTTGAGGACGGGTCATGGATGGTATGGCGGCCCGGCGAGGAATCGTTCGAGGATCTCGTTTGAAACATCCGACCCGGTGCTATCATAGACGATAGCACTTGGGAGGAGGTCGACCTGATGGCATCCATCATCGTCCGAGGGCTCGACGAGTCCGTGAAGGAGCAGCTCGCGACGCAGGCGAAGGAGCACGGGCGGTCCATGGAGGCCGAGGTTCGCGACATCCTCACGAAAGCCGCGCATCGGCCCCACATCGGCCTGGCACTCATGCAGGCGGCGCAGGAGGCGGGCGGGATCGAGGGCCTCCCGGTGCCCGAACGCACGGACGTCGCGCGAGCGGTGGACTTCGGGTGATCATCCTCGACACGAACGTCATCTCGGAGGTGTTCAGGCCGCATCCGGACGCTCGAGTTGTCGCGTGGCTGGAGTCCCTCACCGCCGACGTCTCCATCACGGCGATCACGCTCGCCGAACTTCTCGCCGGCGCTCGCCGACTCCCTGACAGCAAGCGGAGGTCGGCGCTGAGTACGAAGATCGATGCCGCACTTCAGCCCTACCGAGCGACCAGGGCGGTACTGGCCTTCGATGACGAGGCTGCCACCCATTACGCCGACGTACTCGTCGCGCGCGAGACTGCGGGGCTTCCGATCAGCACGGCCGACGCTCAGATCGCGGCGATCTGCCGGGCCCACAGCGCCACATGCGCGACGCGGAACACCAAGGATTTCGTCGAGACCGGAATCGAACTGCTCAACCCATGGGAAGTTTGACTGGCGTCTCCTCCAGCGATGGGATTTCGCTGGTACTCTATTCCCATGGACGCGACGATCGACTCTGGCGGGCGGCTCTTGATACCGAAGAGTCTGCGAGATGCGCTCGGCCTGACGCCCGGGTCGAAGGTGGACATCTCTCCATACGGCGCAGGCGTGCAGGTGACGCCCGGAGGCAGAACCGCGCGACTGCGGCGGGATTCGGAAGGTCGCCTGGTGGCTGTGAGCGAAACCATCGTGACCGACGACGACCTGTTCGCGTTGATCGACGCAGGTCGCCGTTGACGCTCATCGCGGTTGACACGAGTGTTGCGGTGCCGCTCTTGGTCGCATCGCACCCGGCTCACGCAGCAGTGACCGCATGGGCACGAGGTCGCACCCTCACGCTCAGCGGACATGCCCTCGCCGAGACGTACTCGGTTCTGACGCGCCTGCCGGGTGATGCCAGAGTGTCGTCGCCCGACGCTGTGGCACTGATTGACGCCAACTTCAACGAGGCTGCTGTACTCGACGACGAGCGCTTCCGGAGGATCCATCGGGAGTTGGCCGAACGCGGAATAGCGGGCGGGGCCGTGTACGACGGGCTCGTGGGCGCCGCCGCGCATGCTCATGATCTGCCGCTGGCGACCCGAGATGCGCGAGCCCGCGCGACACACGAAGCAATCGGTACCATCGTCGAGCTTCTCACCTGAGTAGCGCTGCGCCCGTCTCGGTCGAGAATCGCAGCTCGCGGGTGAGCCCGAGGGCGGGCACGGCGAACCGTGCGACGACGACGCCGGCGGCGACATCCGCGTCGGTCACGGTGCGTGTCGGGTAGGGGTTCGAGAACACGGACCGTCCGCCCGCGGCGATCTCCCGCGGGAGCGTGCGGCCGCCCGGGTGCTCCAACACGACGCCGGACGCGGCCACGCCGTCGGGCAGGCGTACGCGTGCGTGGAAGGCGAGGATGTCACCGGGCCGCAGTCCTGGCCGCGGCGGGCCGTAGTTGCGCAGCTGCGCCTCACGCGTGCCCAGGATCATCCCGCCGGCTGCGGCGTACGCCTGTCCCACCTCCTTCCACGCGCTCGCATCCACGCCGCCGGTGTCGACCGGGTACACGTGATGCTCGCCGACGTGCACCCACTCTTCGGGTAGCCCGGGCGTCACCGATCGCAGGATCACCTCGAGCATCGGCTCTCGTGGGCTCGCGATGCCCGCCTGCAGCGCGTCGGCGGGCCCGCACTCCATGATCTCTGCCCGCGTGACCGCGGTGAAGACGATCTCGGAATACCCCTCGCGCTCGTACAGCACGCCGATGCGACCGTCGCGGAGCTCGGCGGCCGACGAGTAACCGGAGCTGCCTTCGCACAGCACGTACTGGTGCGGCCACGTCGCTCCGCCGTCGAGAGACAGACTCACGCCCGTGTTCCGTCGCAGTTCGGGATCGAGATTGGAGGAGACCAGGAGAGTGGCGGATGGCGCATCCGGTCCGGATGTCGCATCCTCTCCGGTCGGCGCCCAGAGCGTGATCAGGGATCCGTTGTCGCTCGGGTCGGGGAGCCCGTCGACGGGCACCGGTCTGCTCCACGACGCACCACCGTCGACCGAGTGCGCGGCGAGCCGGTTCGGCGTGCCTCGTGAATGCAGGAGGAGCGAACCGTCGGGCAATGCGGTGAGCGCCGACTCGTTGGTGCCGCCGCCCAGCGCGTCACCGAGCGTCCACGTCTGCCCGTGGTCGTCGCTGAACGCGGCGGCGGCCGTGATCTCGCCACGGTCGAGCAGCACCATGGGCTGCACGAGGCGACCCTCGTGCGGTCCGGTGGGGATGCAGAGGCCGTTGCCGGAGGCGGCGAAGATTCCGGTGATGCCGGCCCGCTTGAGCTGGCCGGTCAGGCGCCGGTGCGCCCACGTGACGCCATCGTCGTCGGAGACGGAGACATCCACATGCTGAACCGAATCTTCAGGTTCCGTTCCCTCGGCCGCCTCGAAGAACCCGGCGAGGGTTCCCGCCGCGTGGAACATGAAGACCCGGCCGGTGGCGTGGTCGACCAGCAACGATGGGTCGCCGAAGCCGTGCAGTCCTGTGCCGGTGCGCACGATCTCCTGCGGCCCCCAGGTGAGCCCGCCGTCGTGGCTGCGGCGCAGGAGCAGGTCGATGGGGCTCGGCAGATCATCGAGATTGGGGCGGCCGTCGTAGGCGGCCAGGAGCGTGCCGGCGTTCGTCACAGCGAGCGCGGGAATGCGGTACTGGGCGTAGCCATGTTCGCCGCGCCGCGCGATCCGGACGTTGTGCATCGGACGATTCTACGGTTGGATGCCTCGTCGAAGGTGACGCCAACGTCGAGAGTGCCCGGCGTCTCGCAAGGCTCGGCGGCAGAGACGACGCTGCGGCTTCGGCGCCTCGGCAGCGAGAAGCTTCCACGTGATCCTGGTCGACACGTCGATCCGGATCGACCGCCTGCACGCCTGCGAACCTGAGCTCATCGCTGTTCTGTGTCCCGCCCACGATCGAGGGTTGACTATCGATATAATGGAGAATAACCTCAGATATATGAGAACTGGGGCGCCACTCCTCGCTCCGATCTTCCGATCGGAGGGTCAGGCGCAACTGCTCTCCACTGTGCTGCTCACTGGCGATGAGCTGAGCCTCACCGATCTGGCCGAGCGCGCCGGCGTCGCCTACCCGACAGCGCACCGCGAAACGGCCCGGCTGCTGGATGCCGGGATCCTGAGCGAGCGCCACGTGGGCCGCACCCGGCTGATTCGTGCGAACGGCGACAGCCCACTGGTCATGCCTTTGCGCGAGATCCTGATGATCGCGACCGGGCCGGTGGTGATCCTGGCTGACGAGCTCGCCCGGATCGACCGGATCGAGTCGGTGTTCCTCTACGGTTCCTTCGCCGCGCGAATGCTCGGGGTGGCCGGACCGCCGCCGCACGACATCGACGTCATGGTGATCGGCCGGCCCGACGTGGACGCGGTCTACGAGGCGTGCACCCGCGCCGAAGAGCTGGTGCGCCGGCCGGTCAACCCGGCCATCCTCACGTCCGAAGAGTTCGCCGCGACCTCCGGGTTCCTGGACGACGTGCGACGCGGCCCGGTCGTTGCCGTCATCGGAGAGCTGCCGTGGCGTTGACGCCGCTCACCCGTGTTCAGCAGGCGACAGTCCTCGCGCTGGTCGAGGCGCGCCGACTGGACGACGTGCCGCGGCCGACCCCGCCCGTGCGGCCTCGTTCTTGCGCCAGGCGGAGGAGCGCCTGAGCCAGCTGCCACTGCTCACCAGCGTCGCCGTCCGATACGGCATCGCCTACGACGCCTGCCACGACACCGGCGAGGCGTTGCTGGCGGCGTACGGCTTCCGGACGGCCAACGGCCCCGGGCAACACGAGGCGCTCGGCCGCTATCTCCGTGCTCTCTTCGACAAGCCTCCGGCGGAGAAGGCGGCACGCGAGTTCGACCGCTTGCGACGGGCCCGCAACCAAGACCGCTACGAGGCGAAGCCGGTGGGTGCCGCTGCCAGCGAGAAAGCCGAGCAGGTCGCCCACGTGCTCGTCCAGGCAGCCATCGCCCGTGGCATCACGCCGTGACCGCAGATCGTCGTCACCTCAGGTCGCCCAGCCGCGCCGCGATGCCCTGGTCGCCGCCCGCACGCCGCTCGGTCGTGACGGCGATGATGAGCAGCACGGCGCCCACGACGGCGAGCGTGATCCACCAGGGCATCGACTCGATGCCACGGCCGATCTGCACAGCGAAGACCACGACGTTCTCGATCGGCAGCACGATGATGCCGATGACGAACGGTGCGGCGAGCTTCAGTGACGAGCCGACGAGGATCGCAGTGAGCGCGAACACCATCACGAGGATCGCGCGCCAGGTCTGCGGGTCGGTGAACGTCGCCGCGATCGACGCGGAGAGCAGCACGGCGAGCCCCGGCGAGAGCAGCGCCCATGAGCCTTGCCATCCGCCGCCCGGCCACGCCGAGAGGCGGCCGGCGGACGAGCCGACCGGCCCAGCGGCCGAGTCCGGGCTCGACTCCCCGCCGCGCCGCAGCGCGACCACACCCGCCGCGAGCAGGCACACGCCGAGCGGCACCGAGAACCACTCCACGCGGAGCTCGCGCGGGCTCCACGCGACCACCGCGGTCACGAATGCGATCGCGAAGGCGAACCACACGGGCGGCAGGTTCGTGCGAGCGGTGACCGAGCGCACAGCCGCGATCAGCATGATGACGAGCAGTGCGAGCACGAGCGCCCACATCGACCAGATCTCGAGCCACTCAGGGCGGATCGCCGGCCAGGCGGCGAACGCAACGTAGACGAGCGCAGGAGCGGTCAGCCACCGAGATCGCGCGAGAGCCGAGCCCGCCTCGGCACCCGTGACGATGCCACGACCTGCCATCGCGGCCGCGGCCCCGCCGATGAGGCCGACTCCCGCACACACCAGCACGAGCGGAATGCCTGCGAGCAGCGACGCGGGCATGCCGTCCACGCCGAGGCGCGCGCCCTGCAGCGCCCCACCCGCCGCGGCGACGATCGCCGTTGCGAACACGACCATCCGCAGCGTCCGCAGCTTCGCAACCCACGTCGACCTGCCGCGCCCGATGACGAGACCGACCGCGACGAGCAGCCAGGCCGCGCCGACCAGCGCCCACCCACGCAGATCTGCGGCGAGGTCGGCACCGTCGCCCTCGGCGAGCGAGAGCAACGCGACCCCGAGCATCAGCAAGGTCGGCAGCACCGCGACGAGCAGTCCGGATGCCACGAGCACCACTCCGCGCGCACCACGTGCCGTGAGCACCGCGCCGACGAGCGCTGCGACGAGCCCCGGCGGCACGAGGTACGCCTCGACCTCGGTGACACCGACGAGGCCCCACGTGCTCCAGAGCGCGCCCGTGAAGCACGCCGCAGCGAGCCACCAGCCGAGCCGGCGCCGCTGCACGACGGCCATCGCTGTGGTACCGAGCCCGAGGACGACGAGCACGACGAGTGTCGTCTCGAGGCCCGCCGCGCTGCGCACGAGCGACAGCAGCACCGCGATCGCGCCGGTCCCGAGCGCCGACCACTCGATGGCGATGCGCGCAGCGCGGAATGCGGCGGCGCCGAGCTCTTGACGCTGGAGCGCCCGCCCGATCGCCGCACTCGCGGGCAGCACGCCGGCGACGACCGCCGCGATCACGGGCAGCACCACGGGCGAAGCGCTGCCGGCGAGCACCTGCGCCCCGAGGCAGACGACGAACACCGCGGCGCTCGGCACGATGAGGGCCGCCGCTGCGGTGCGAAGCGCCACGCCGAGCCCGGGTCGACGAGTGAGCACGAGGCTCCCCGCGAGCAGCAGCATGAGCCCGGTCGAGAGTGCCGTCCAGCCGCTGCGCTCGAAGACGACCTGCACGATGCCGATGCCGAAGGGCACGGCGGCGACCGCGAGGATCGCCCACCACGAGCGCGGGCCGACGCGCGGCAGGAACGTCGCGACGATCGCGACGAGGAGGCCTGCGGCGGTGGTGAGACACCATTGCGCAAAGCCCCCGAGCACGGTCGTGCCGAGCATCCTCGCCACGACCGTCAGCGCGTAGGCGAAGCCGACTCCGACGAAGAGGAAACGAAGCTTCGCGGGCAACACGAGGGCGAGCGCCGTGAGCGCGATGAGCACGGCGAGTCCCGCCCACGGCTGCGTCGCGGCATCCGTGCTCGCGAGCAGCGCACCGAGCAGGATCGCACCGTGCGCCCCGCCGACGAGCGAACCCCCGACGAGAGTGGACGGTCGCACCCCGGCGACGAACCGGACCACCGCGGCGGCGACGAGGCCGAGCGCCAGGGTGATCGCGATTCGCGCACCGAGGGGGAACTCGGGCAGACACGCGAGCAGCAGCCAGGCGAGCATGGCCAGCAGGGTCGCGGTCGTGGCGAGAGCGCCGTCGGCCGCGTCACGGAGAGCCGCGTCGGATTCCACGACAGCCGTGCGCCGGCGACGCGCGGCGATCATCGCGATCGAGGCGAAGCCGATCGCTGATGCGGCGCAGGCTGACGCGACCGCGACGATGTCGCCTGCCGCGGTGAGCGGTGCGCTGTACGGCATGGGAACGATGGTGGCGACGAGCGTCGCGAACACGGTCGCCATTCCGGTGTACACCGGCACGATGGCGGATGCCGCGACCGCGCCGACCGCGCCGCCGCCGAATGCCGGCGACGCCACCCCGCTGAGCCTGGGAGTGAGCGCCCACGCTGCGATCAAGCCGATGCTTGCGCCCGCGACGAGTACGGCGATCGCCCAGAACCCGGCCGTTTCGCCGCCAAGCCCCGTCGAAAAGGGCACCACCGCTACGGCGGCGACGCCCGCGAAACCGGCGAGCGCGCTCCAGAATCCGCGCGCGGGATGCCGCGAGGAGAGCACACCGAGCACCGAGACCGCCGCGAGCACACCCGCGACAGTGAGCCAGTGAGCCGCCGTCGAACCCGCCTCCACAAACGGCAGCAGCACGATCGCGAGCGTCACGGCGGTGATCTGCACGAACGTGAGGGTGCGCTCCTCCGCGACGAGACGGCCGCCGAAGCGTGGCGCGACCGGGCGCGCCAGCGCGATGAGGCCGAACGCGGCGAAGGCCGCGGCGAGGTGGCCGGCGAGCGCAGCCCCGACGGCCTCGCCCGCGTACCCGAACATGGCTGGCACGGTCGCGAGCGCCACGAGCGCCGCCCAGAGCCAGATGCGGATGCGCGCCACGAGGGCGAGCACGACCATCGCGAGGCCGCCGACGAACGTGGCGACCGCGGCGGCGAGCCACGCGCTCGCCGGGTCGGTCGCGAGCTCGACGACCGCCGCGACGTCGAGCGCGCCGAACACGAGCGCGAGGCCGCCGACCGATTCGGCGGAGAAGCGCAGCCCTCGTCGGGCGAGCCACCACGCGCCACCCAGGAACACGAGCGCGATCGCCGCGATGATCACGCTGCGCAGGCCGTGGTCGGTGAGGTCGGGGTTGAAGTAGGTGAAGACGACGGCGGCGACAGCGAGGAGCCCCGCGCCGGCGACGGCGAGCACCGACTGCACGGTCGCGCTCGATTCGGGGCGGGCGGTGGCCGGGGCCAACCGTGGTGCGTCCGCGACCGGCGGCGGCGCGATGGGGGCGGATGTCGCGGGGCCGGCCTCGAAGCCTGCTGATGCAGGCGCGGCTCCCGCGGCATCCACCGCCTCGACCTCGGCACCCACCGCGACCAGCACCGGTATCCGGTCGATGACCGCCTGCCTGCCGCGGATCGCCGCGGCCGCCTGCTCGGACGCGGCGGCGAGCGCCGGGCCGAGCTCGCCGCCGACGGCCGCGCCGCACGTCGGGCAACGCCCGTCGCGGAGGCGGTCGCGGGCGCAGACCGGGCACGCCGTCGCGTCGAGCAGGTACGCGACTGCGGCGTCGCTCCATTCGCGCGCAGCGGAGATCGTTGGCAGGGTCATGCTGACACCTCCGGTTCGGCGTGGGTCGCGGCATCCGTCTCATCGGGTACCCAGCGCAGGATGTCGCCGGGCTGGCATTCGAGCACGCGGCAGATCGCGTCGAGCGTCGAGAAGCGCACCGCCTTGGCGCGGCCGTTCTTCAGCACCGACACGTTCACGGGGGTGATGTCGATCGCCGCGGCGAGGTCGGCGACCGACATCTTGCGCCGTGCGAGCTCGACGTCGAGATCGATGACGATCGGCATCAGACCACCTCGGAGAGATCCTGCTGCAGCTGCGCGGCATTCCTCAGGAGCCCGCGCATCACGATGACGAGCATCGAGAGCCCGGAACCGACGACGACGCCGAGCGAGCCGAGCAGCAGGATCGAAGGATTGCCGACGCCCGCCGACGCCAGGATCGCGAACGCGACGACGATGAGCAGGGTCGCGGCGACGATCGAGCCGAGGATCACGTCGACCCAGCGGAAGGCGTCGGTGCCGAAGATGTTCTGCTCGCCGACCATCGACAGCAGCCGCCACACGCACACGTTCACGACCTGAATGCACAACAGGAACAGCTCGGCGATCACTATGCCCGGCACGACGAGGTCGGCGAACTCCGGGTAGTTGCGGGCCATGCCCTGCGCGGTCGGGGGAACCAGGAAGAGCTGGCAGGCGAGGATCAGGAGGATCATCGCGGCGATGAGCGCCTTCAACACGAGGATGGTGGGCCGTTGCATGCAATTCCTATCGATAATCGGTAGACACCTATCGAGAAACGATACACATGTGGGTTGCACTGGCGGTAGTGGCGCGCGGATGTGCCGTGCCTCGGAGCACCGGCAACCGCGTGCTGCGTCGCGTGTCTCGCATGTCCGACGCGGCATGCGATCGGCTCGGCCGACCCGTGCAAGACTCACGGCAGTGGCGACACATCCTGAACGTGAGGACTCCGAACGCCGCAGTGGACGCCGACCCGACCGAGGAGGTGGCAATGGCCGACGGTGCCGACGCGCCATCCGCGGCCGACGACCTCGAGTGGTTCACCGGGGTCGTGCGCGAGCATTCGACGACCATCGTGCGCTACTTCGCCCGCCGCGGACCGCGCCAGGACGCGGAGGACCTCGCCGCCGACGTCTTCGCGACCGCGTGGCGTCGCCGCCACGACGTGCCCCGCGAGGCCGTGCTGCCGTGGTTGTACCGCACGGCGGGATTCACACTCGCCAACCATCGGCGCAAGATCGTCGACCTGCCCGTCGACCAGGTGCCCGAAACCGGCATGGCGCGGGTCGGCGACGACCCCGAGCTGAGCACCCTGTTCGATGCGGAGCTCCGAGGCGCGCTCGAGAGCGTCGGCGAGCGCGACCGGCGCATCCTCCTGCTCCATGCGTGGGAGGGCCTCGACGGCGAAGAGCTCGCCGCAGTGCTCGGCATCACGCGGTCGGGGGCGGATGCCGCGCTGTCACGCGCCCGCAAGCGGCTCCGCGAGGCGTGGGGCGAGCGGCTGTCGTTCTGAGCGATCGTCTCGCCGGCACCGTGCAAGGTCCGCGGCTCACGGCACACATCCATCAGTGAACGGATGTCACGGAGGGTGATCGACATGAACGACCGGCACGACGACGAACTCGACCCTGTCGAGCGACTGCGGGCCGCCGATCCCGCCGCCGACATCGCGCCGCGCGCGGGATTCGCCGACGAGGTCGTGGCGCGCGCCGCCGCGGAGGTGTCGGGAAGGCAGGCCGGGGAGCCTGCGCCCGTGGTCGAACTCGCTGCCGAGCGCACCCGCCGCCGCGGTCGCTTGCTGACGGTCGCCGCCGTCGCGGCATCCGTGCTGATCGTGGGCGGCGCCGGATACGCCGTCGGCGCAACGACGGCCGGAACCACGAACCTCGCCGGCGGTGCCGCGCCGCCGATCTCGCTGGAGTCGGGTGCCGGCGGCGCGCCGATGGAGCAGGGCATGCCGCAGGGCGACGCGGCCGCGGGCGCCCCCGAGATGGGCAGGATGACCGGGTCGGGCGGCATGTCCGATGGGATCCTCCCGTGGGGGTACGGGCGCAACGAGTTCAGCGCGTCGGGGCTCTCGACGGAGGAGGGCAGCGCCGTCGCCTACGGGTTCGATGCGCGCGCGGCATCCGATGCCGACACCGTGGCTGCGCTCGCCGCCGCGCTCGGCCTCGCCGGCACGCCCGAGCTGAAGGACGGCGGCTGGTCGGTCGGCCCGCGGGACGGCACCGCCGCCTCCCTGTGGGTGGGGCTCGACGGGACCCTCGGGTTCTCCTACTGGGACCCGCAGCACAACCCGTGGCAGTGCGCGCCCGACGCCCAGGTGTGCGAGCCGACCGGTACGCCGCCGAGCGAGGATGCCGCGATCGCGGCGCTGCGCACGCTCATCTCCTCGATCGGACGCGACCCCGGCGCCTTCGAGTTCGCCTCCGAGACCTACGAGGGCTCACCCACCCGCACGGCGCAGGCGTGGCCGCTCATCGACGGCCAGCGCACCGATCAGGGCTGGTACCTCGAGCTCGCGGAGGGCGGCATCGTCAACGCCTCGGGCTCCCTTGCCGGCGTCGTCGAGCTGGGGGAGTACCCGATCGTGAGCGAGCAGGTGGCGTTCGAGCGGCTCTCCGACCCCCGCTTCGGCGCGCAGGTGACCGCGATGCCGTTCGCCGCTCGCGAAGCTCAGGCGGACCAGCCGGTCGAATGGGTGCCGCCGACCGAGCCGCCCGCGACCCCCGGCGAGGGCACCACGCTGTCGTGGCCGGTGAACCAGGTCGAGATCGTCGACGCACGCCTCGGCCTCGCGAGCCACTGGCAGCCCGACGGCAGCGTGCTCCTCGTGCCGGCCTACGAGTTCACGGATGCCGCGGCCGGCACCTGGTCGGTCATCGCCGTCGCCGACGCGAAGCTCGACTTCGCGGCCGAGTAGTCGCCTCGATGCCGCCGAGCGGCGGCGTCGACGAGTTCCGGTTTCACCGGGCAGTTCCTCGCTCACCGTCGCGTTCTCGAGAAAGTGTCAACAATTCCTTCACATCCCGTGGGGACCGGCGTATGATCCTGTTCACCACCGGAGGACGCTCTGGCATAGAAAGGCCCGACGAGTCGACAGACGCCAGGGCCTTTCGGGTTGTCTGGGCGAGAAGTCCGCGACGCGCAGCACCGCGGACTTCCACGGATTCGGCCTGGATCTCTCGACCGGTGCGCTGCATCGACGCGTAGCGCAGTAGCGCGGCGGCATCCCCGACGTCTGGGCAGAGCCCTGAACCGATTGGCCAGGACGTTCGTCTGTGGGACCTATTGCGCGTTGGTGAAGATCACATCTTCGTAATCGAACCCGGGCGCGATCTGGAGCACGATGGCGTTCACGTCAGCGACCTCGCCGAGCCGCGCCGAAGCGCACCGCGGGGGATCGAGCTGTGATCGTGCTCGACACGAACGTGCTCTCCGAGCCGATGCGCGAGGCTCCCTCGGTCGCAGTGCTCGACTGGTTTCGATCGGTCGACGAACCGACGGCGGTGACGGCGATCAGTGTCGGCGAGCTGCTCGATGGCGCGATGCGACTGTCCGACGGGCGCCGTCGAGCGGAGCTCATTGCGGCGATCGAGCATGCTTTCGACGCGCATCGTGGGATCGTGCTGCCCTACGACGAGCGTGCGGCGCGTGCGTGCGCACGGTTGCAGGCGGTGCGGCGTGCGGCGGGTCGTCCGCTGAGCGTCGAGGACGGCATGATCGCGGCGATCTGCGTGTCGACCGGTGCGCGGCTCGCGACACGGAACACCCTCGACTTCGAGGGGCTCGGAATCGAGCTCGTGAATCCGTGGCAGACCGGCACATTCGGATGAAACCATGACGAGCCACGGCTTGGAGGTCATTCGGGCGAACCCAGCGGGCCCGTCGCGGTGCCGTCGGGCACGGTCGTGACGCCGACGAGCTCCTCACGGCCACTGCCGCCCGAGATGTCGAGCGTCAGCACCGGGCCGACGCCCGGCGCGTAGAGCTTCAGCTCCGCGACATCCGGTTCGAGCGCGTTCGTGTCGCGCGTGAGCAGGGCGCCGTCGAAGCGGCCATACGGCACTTCGACGAGCTCGTCGACGCTGAGAATCTTGCCGTTGTCCTCGGCCTCGCCCGCGTAGTACTCCTGGCGGTACGACATGCCCGGTCGCGGACGGGCGGGCACCGCGATGCCGGGAAGGGCGCCGTCGACGCCGGCTTCGAATGAACCGCCACGCGAGACGACTTCGCCGCCCTCGAACTCGGCGGTGTCCTCGCCGAGGTACCAGATCGCGCCCGCGGCATCCTGTGCGTACCAGTCGAACGTGTCCTCGACGAGCTCGCCGTCGCGGCGCACCGTGTCGCGCACGACGCGTGCCTCGATGCCGTTCGCGATCGTCTTCGTCTCGGTCGTGACCGTGACCTCGACCGTGAGCTCGCCGCCGTCGGGGTCGAGCTCGAGGTAGGTCCAGCGCGTGCCGGGCTCCATCGGCCAGTAGGGGTTGTCGATGTCGGTCGTGAACTCCGCCGGGTCGAGCGAGACGGGGTCGTCGCCCCGCGGCAGCGACGTGGGCGGCAGCGACGTTGGCGGCAGCGACGTGGGCGGCAGCGAGGTGGGCAGGGGAGTGCTCGCCACGCAGCTGCCCAACGCCAGGGCCGCAGCCGCGCTGAGCGCGAATGCGGGCATCCGTTCCAGGATCGTGGACATGTCGGGCCTCGATTCGCGTGGCGTCATCGCCGCGCACATCTCAACGATGCGCTGGCTTGCGTACGCGCGCCACCGCGGTTCAGGCGGGGTTCAGCCTGGTTCAGGCGCGGTTCAGGTGCGATGGCGCCCGGTGGGCCGCACCCGGCCCAGCGAGCGAGCCGACAGCGCTTGAGCAACTCGAACCCCGGGATGTCGTCGGTCGGTGAGACGATGGCATGGTGCCGGAGTTGCCCGAGGTCGACGCGCTCGTGGGGTTTCTCCGCGAGCGGGTGGTCGGCCATGCCGTCGCGTCGGCGAGCGTGGCGGCCATCTCGGCGCTGAAGACGTTCGACCCGCCGCTGCAGGAACTCGCCGGGCGCACGATCGACGCGGCATCCCGGCACGGCAAGTTCGTCGACCTCGAGGTCGGCGGCCTGCACCTCGTCTTCCACCTCGCGCGCGCGGGATGGCTGCGCTGGTACGACGAGTTGCCGAGAACGCTCATCAAGCCGGGAAAGTCGCCCATCGCGCTGCGCGTGCGCCTCGACGACGGCGCCGGGTTCGACCTCACCGAGGCCGGCACCAAGAAGTCGCTCGCGGTGTACGTCGTGCGCGATCCCGCCGACGTGCCGGGCATCGCCCGCCTCGGGCCCGATCCCACGGCACCCGACTTCACGCTCGACGACTTCGCGGCGATCCTCGCCGGGCGGCGAACGCAGATCAAGGGCCTCCTTCGCGACCAGTCGGTCTTCGCCGGCATCGGGAACGCCTACTCCGACGAGATCCTGCACCACGCGCGGATGTCGCCCTACGCGCTCGCGGCGAAGCTCGAGCCCGACGAGGTCGAACGGCTCTACCACGCGCTGCGCCACACCCTCGACGAGGCGATCGCCGCGGCATCCGGCCAGCGGCCCGACGAGCTGAAAGACACCAAGCGCACGCACATGCAGGTGCACGGCCGCACCGGGCAGGCGTGCCCCGTGTGCGGCGACACCGTGCGCGAGGTGATCTTCGCCGACTCGACGTTCCAGTACTGCCCCACCTGCCAGACCGGCGGCAAGCCGCTCGCCGATCGCGTGCTCTCGCGGCTCCTCAAGTAGCGATTGTCAGGGCAGACTCGAGCCATGGGCATCTCGGAGCACGACCTCGTCCACCTCCGCCGGCGGTCGAACTCGCACGGGAGGCGGCCGACGCGGGCGACGGTCCGTTCGGGTCGGTGCTCGTCGACGGCGTCGAACGGTTCGCCGACCGCAACCGCGAGGCGACCACGGGCGATGCGACGCGGCATCCCGAGTTCGAGATCGCCCGATGGTCCGTGACCCACCTGACGCCCGACGAGCGCGCAGCAGCGACGGTGTACACGTCGGGCGAGCATTGCCCGATGTGCGCCGCAGCGCACGCCTGGGTCGGGCTCGGCCGGATCGTCTACGTGGCCTCGGCGAAGCAGATCACCGTGTGGCGTGCCGGGCTCGGAGGTACGCCGTCACCGGTGGCGGCCTTGCCGATCTCGGCCGTGGCGCCGTACCTCGCCGTGGAGGGACCCGTCGAGGGACTCGTCGACGAGGTGCGGGTGCTCATCGAGCGCCAGCGCCCGTCACGCTGATGCCGAACGGGCGGCGGGTCTCGGCCTCGCCGCCCGTTCGGGTGGCGCGTCAGATGCGACGGCCGGTCTCGGTGTCGCGCTTCTGCGTGGTCGGGTCGACCGGGCGCTCGCCCGCTGCGACGTCTCGGTCGTCACGCGTGGTGTCGTCGCGGGCCGTGTCGTAGACCGCGCCGTCACGCGCGGTGCGGCGATCGGCCTGCGCTGCGTACGCCGCGTCCTGTTGGCGGCGCGTCGCTTCGCGGTCATCGGTCACTGTGTCGCGGTCGCGCGCGGTCGTTGTCGTGTCTGCGTCGTTGCGGTTCGCGTCGATATCGGGGTCGATCTCGTCGGCCTTGCGGAGCCGCTCGTCGACGTCGGTGCGCAACTGCTGCGCGTCGGACTGGTGGCTCGCGCTCTCGCGGGCGAGGCGATCCGACTCGAGCTTTGCCTGCATCGCGTCGGCCTCCGACTCCTTCGCGGCTGCGGCGGCCCGAGCCGCCTCCGCCTCACGCTCGCGACGGGCGAGATCCGTGTCGTACGCGTCGTTCCGCAGTTCGGCGGCCTTGTTGCGCTCGGACTCGAGGTGCGCCTCGCGGCGCCTCCGGCTCGTCATGAGCACCGCGACGACGACGATTGCGATGACGACGATGATGCCGACGATGATCCAGACGATTGTGCTGGTTTCCACGGAAATCCGCCTCCTCGGGTCGGGTTCGTCCAACAGCCAAGCGCGCATGGACGAACTGCCGCAATGCCTTGCCAAACCCGCCGGGGTGCGGGATCATGCGTGGTGCTCATCGCCTCAGATCCCGTGCTCGTCGCCCGCCTCCGCGCCGCCGGGTGCGTCTTCGCCGAAGACGAGGCGGCGCTTCTCAGCGAGGCCGCGCATGAGCATGCGGATGCCGCGGCGGCGCTCGCGCGGCTCGTCGCGCGCCGCGTGGCCGGCGAGCCCCTCGAGCAGGTGCTCGGCTGGGCCGAGTTCGCCGGGCTTCGGATCGTGCTCGAGCCGGGCGTCTTCGTGCCGCGTCGTCGCACTGAGGTGCTCGCGGCCGAGGCCGCTTCCCTCACGCGCGCCGTCGCGTCGCGCCCGGGCCGCCGCCCGGTCGTCGTCGACCTCTGCTGCGGTGCCGGTGCGATCGGGGCGGCGGTGGCGGATGCCGCGGGGCCCATCGAACTCGTCGCCGCCGACCTCGACCCCGCCGCCGTGCGCGCGGCACGCCGCAACCTCGAACCCCTCGGCGCGCTCGTCGTCGAGGGCGACCTGTTCGACCCGCTCCCGGCCCGCCTCCGCGGGCGCGTCGACGTGCTCGCCGTGAACGCGCCCTACGTGCCGACCGACGAGATCGCCATGATGCCGCCCGAGGCGCGAGACCACGAGGCGCTCGTCGCGCTCGACGGGGGCGCAGACGGGCTCGACGTGCATCGCCGCGTCGCGGCATCCGCTCGCGAATGGCTCGCGCCCGGCGGGCACCTCCTCATCGAGACGAGCCGGCGCCAGGCGCCGACGACCGCCGACCTCGTCGGGGCGGCGGGCCTGGACGGCGTTCGCATCGTGCACGACGGCGAGATCGACGGCACCGTCGTCATCGCGCGGAGCTGAGCGACGCGGCGCGACGCAGCGCCGTCAGCCGGGTGCGTCGTCGCCCGAACGCGCGGCCTCGAGGATCCGCTGCACCTCGGCATCCGTCGTCTGTGCGAAGTCGAGGTAGTGCATGCCGACCGCCATGAAGCCGCCCGGCGCCGAGAGGCAGACGACCTCGTCGACCTCGGGCATCGCCGCGAGCTCGGCGAGGCTGTCGGGTGCGCCGACGGGCATGGCGACGATGACGGATGCCGCGCCGAGCTCATGCGCGACGAGGCACGCGACCCTGGCCGTGGCGCCCGTCGCGACGCCGTCGTCGACGATCACGGCCGTGCGGCCGGTGAGCTCCACCGGTGATGCGCCGCCCCTGAACCTCGAGACTCGCGCCTCGAGCTCGGCGCGCTCGCGTCGCTCGACCTCCGCGAGCGTCGCCGCCGAGATGCCCCCGAGTCGCAGGACGTCGTCGTTCAGCACGCGCGAGCCGCGTTCGCCGATCGCCCCCATCGCCACTTCGGGCTGACGCGGGAGACCGAGCTTCCGCACGACGAGCACGTCGAGCGGCGCGCCGAGCGCGCGAGCGACCTCGGCCGCGACCGGTACGCCGCCGCGCGGGAGCCCGAGCACCACCGGCCGCTCGATCCTGCGTCCCGCGAAGGCACGGGCGAGCCGCCTGCCCGCGTCTCGTCGATCCGTGAAGTGCTCCACCTGCCCGAACACCTCCTGTCCAGCCTCGGTGTACCCGGGGGAGCTCAGTGCCGTCAACCCCTATCGTCTCGCGGGGTCCTCCGACCCGCAGACCCGAGCGAAGTTCGAGTTCTCAGTCGCGTCGCCTACACTGAGGGAATCCTTCCCCCTGAATGGGGGAAACCCGTTCAGACAAGGATTCGGCGAGGCCACGGTGTCGTCCGGTTTGGAGTGTCCGTGGGGCGCCACAGTACGAAGGCCCCGGTGAAGAAGCCGGGGAGCGCACTCATTCCTTCCATCATCGCCGCAGTCGCGGTCGTCGGCATCGTCGCATCGGGCGTCTTCCTGTGGGTCGGCGGCCACCTGAACCCGTTGTTCGCCGCGGCTGAATCCGGATGCACCGACAGCCGGCGACTCGTCATCGTCGCCGACACCTCCATCGCGCCGGCGCTCGCCGACATCGCGAAGGATTTCGACGCCGCATCCGAGGCATGCGTGAAAACCGAGATCACCGCGCAGGACTCGGCGGACACCGCTGCCGTGCTCGCCTCCGGCGGACTCGACGCCGACGCGTGGGTGCCCGAGTCGAGCGTCTGGCTCGACCGCGCCGCGGCCACCGCGGCATCCCTCGGTCAAGCGCCGCCCGAGGTCGACGCCGGCGACCCGATCGCGACGTCCCCTGTCGTGTTCGCGGCGGCGGCGACGCGGGCGGCCGAGATCGCGAGCGAGCCGGTGACCTGGGCCCGCGTGCTCGGGGGAACCCTGCCCACCATCCTTCCCGACCCCGAGGCATCGTCGGCGAGTCTCGCCGGGCTGCTGGCCCTGCGCGGGCACACGGCGCCCGACGATCCGCGGCAGTTCGCCGGGGCGATGATCGAACTGGGCAAGTCGATCCCCGCATCCACGAGTGCGGCGTTCGGGGCGCTCTCCGCGACGGATCAGCCGAGCGTCGTCCTCACGAGTGAGGCGCAGATCGCGGCGTACAACCTCGATGAGCCAGCCGAGACGCTCGTCGCAGCATATCCGGCCGACGGCACGGTGCTTCTCGACTTCCCGTTCGTCCGGCTGCCCACTCGTTCCGAGGCCGGAGACACCGACGGCGCCGCCTACGCCGACGCCGACGCAGACGCCGGCGCCGGATCGTCTCGCGCCGAACTGCTCGCGGCATTCGAACGGGCCGCCCGCGGAGCGACCGACCGACTGGCCGCCGCAGGATTCCGCGGCGCGGACGGCGCCGGTGAGCTCGACCTGGCCGGCCTCGCCGCCGAGGGACCTGCGGCCACCGCCGAACTGGACAACGCCGCCCAGATCGAGATCCTCCGGGCCTGGGGCGTGTTGACGCTGCGCTCCCGGATGCTCGCGGTCATCGACGTGTCGGGCTCGATGGAGGAGCCTGCCGAGAACGGCCTGCGTCGCATCGACATCTTCCAGCAGGCCGCGGGCGGCGCGATGCAGAAGTTCTCGGGCGAGGTGGAGATGGGCGTCTGGGTGTTCTCCACTGCACGCAACGGCGACCTCGACTACGAGGACCTGGCGCCGATCGCGCCGCTCGCCGATGCGACGCACCTGCAGCAGATCGGCGGCATCATCCAGTCGCTGCCGGCACGCCTCGGCGGAGCGACCGGCCTCTACGACACCACACTCGCCGCGGTGCAGCGGGTGCGCGAGTCGTACGACCCCGAGAAGGTCAACTCGGTACTGCTCATCACCGACGGCAAGAACGAGGACGAGAACGGCATCGACCTCGAGACCCTGCTCGCCGAGCTCGCGAAGATGGACGATCCGGCGAAGCCGGTGCCGGTCATCATGATCGGCTTCGGTCCCGACACCGACCTGGCAGCCATGCAGCAGATCGCGCAGGCGACCAGGGGTGCTGCGTACACGGCCTCGAAGCCCGAAGACCTCGGCACGGTGCTCGTGGATGCGCTCTCGCAGCGCTCCTGCCGGCCGAACTGCGGATGATCGACGCGTTCATCGCCTGACGAGGGGCCCGGCGATCGCCGAGCCCCTCGATACGGCGGCGCCGGCTCAGCGCCGAGGCCGCCGCCGCGTCGCGTCAGTGCGCGTCGACCTCGTGAGCCGGGGCCTCCGCGCCCGCCATCATGTCGGCCGGCTTGCGCACGAAGAACGCGCCGACGATCGCGACGACCGAGAGGATCGCGCCGACGAGGAACGCCGAACGGATGCCCGCCGCCTGCGCCACCTCGGAGGTCGCACCGTTCGCCGCGAGGGCTGCGGTGCCGGCGGCCAGCACGGTCACGAAGAGTGCGGTGCCCGCCGCACCCGACACCTGCTGCACCGTGCCGACGATCGCCGAGCCGTGCGAGTAGAACCGCGGCTCGACCGATCCGAGCGCCGACGTGAACAACGGGGTGAACATGAACGCGAGCGCGATCGACAGTGCCACGTGCGCCGCGAGCAGGAGCCACACCGACGTCTGCTCGGTCACCAGCGTGAGGGACCACAGCACGGCGCTCACGAGAATGCTGCCGGGCACGAGGAGCGGACGTGGACCGAATCGGTCGAACAGTCGCCCCACCGTCGGCCCGAACAGGCCCATGATGAGTCCTCCGGGCAGCAGCAGCAGCCCGGTGAAGACCGGCTCGAGGTGCAGCACGTTCTGCAGGTAGATGGGCAGGAGGATGATCGTGCCGAAGAGCGCGGCCATCATGACCATCATGAGCCCGACCGAGACGGCGAAGTTCGCGGAGCGGAACGTGCGCAGGTCGAGCAGGGCGCGGTCTCGTCGTTGCAGCCGTAGCTGTCGCCAGATGAACGCGCCGATGCCGGCGACGCCGACGCCGAGCGAGATCCACATCGCCGCAGGGTTCTCGAGGCCGCCCACGACGCCGCCGACCAGGCTGAGCCCGTAGACCAGCCCGCCGAAGCCGAACGCCGAGAGCAGCACGGAGGTGACGTCGATCGGGATCACGCGTGGCTCGCTCACGTTCTCGACGCGACGGATGCCGATCACGAGCATCGCGACGGCGATCGGCAGCACGAGCACGAACATGAACCGCCACGACAGGAAGCTCAGGATGAGGCCCGAGATGGTCGGGCCGATCGCCGGTGCCACCGAGATCACGGTCGAGACCCGGCCCATGAACCGGCCGCGGTCGGCCGCCGCGACGAGCGTCATGAGCGTCGTCATGAGCAGGGGCATCATGATGGCGGTGCCGGTGGCCTGCACGATGCGCGCGAGGAGCAGGATCTCGAAGCCGGGCGCGAGCGCGGCGATCAGCGTGCCGGTGGAGAACAGGCCCATCGCCGCGATGAAGATCGGACGCGTCGCGAATCGCTGCAGCAGGAAGCCCGTGATCGGGATGACGACCGCCATCGTGAGCATGAACGCGGTCGTCAGCCACTGGGCCGCTGAGATCGTGATGTCGAGGTCGGTGACGAGGTGGGGGATCGCGACCCCCATGATGGTCTCGTTGAGGATGACGACGAAGGCCGATGCGAGCAGCAGCCAGATCACACGCGAGTTGCGCGCGCCATGCAGTGCCTCGGCGTCGGAGTGGTGGGCGTGGTCGTGCGGGAGCGGCGCGCCAGGAGCGGCGGGCTCACCGTGTGTCAGGTCTGGAACGGCACGTTCGGTCACGGAATGGTTCCAATCGATGTCGGCGCACAGCTGTCGGTGCTCAGAGCGTCGGCGCCACGGAAGGGCGTCGAATGAGTGTGTCAACCTCGGTCGCGGGCCACGCTATTCCCCGATCGGAAGAAGGATCGGAATGCATGGAACCACGGGCCGCGACGAGTCATGGCCTCACGATATGCCGCACCACCGACACGGCACGGGTGACGGATGCCGCGGCATCCGCGATCTCGTCGGCCGTCGTCGCGGCGCCGAGCGTGAACCGCACCGCCGTCTGCGCGATCTCGCCGGGGATGCCGATCGCCGTGAGCACGTGCGACGGCGCGTCGCTGCCCGCGGCGCACGCCGAGCCGCTCGAGCAGAGCACGCCGTCGCGCTCGAGCTCGAGCAGCACCGCTTCCCCGCTCGTGCCGGGGAAGACGAACGACACGGTGCCGGGCAGCCGCCGGGTCGGGTCGCCGGTGAGCACCGCGCCCGGCACCTCGGCGGTGACGCGGGCCGCGAGCTCGGCGCCGAGCGCGCCGACGCGCGCCGCAGCATCCGCTCGCTCCTCGTCGGCGAGCCGCAGGGCGGTCGCGAACGCGACGGCCCCGGCGACGTTCTCGGTTCCCGAGCGCCGTCCTCGCTCCTGGCCGCCGCCGTGCAGCACCGGCTCGAGGGGGATGCGCCCGCGCACGACGAGCGCACCGGTGCCCTTCGGCGCGCCGACCTTGTGCCCGGCGAGCGACAGGGCGTCGACGCCGAGCGCGCCGATGCCGATGGGAAGCCAGCCCGCCGCCTGCACGGCATCCGTGTGCATCGCGGCACCTGACGCATGTGCGATCTCGGCGAGCTCGGCGATCGGCTGCACGGTGCCGATCTCGTTGTTCGCGAGCTGCACCGACACGAGCGCCGTGTCGGGCCGGATGACTCGCGCGAGCGCCTCGGGATGCACGCGCCCGCCCCCGTCGACGTCGACCTCGTCGACCTCGAACCCGTGCATGCGCGCGAGATATGCGGCCGAGTCGAGCACCGCCTCGTGCTCGATCGGCGAGACGACGACGTGGCGCCCGCGCGGATTCGCGAGCGAGATGCCCTTGATCGCGAGGTTGTCGGCCTCGGTGCCGCCACTCGTGAACACCACGTCGCCGGGGCGGCATCCGACGATCGCGGCGACCTCGTCTCGCGCCGCTGCGAGCGCCCGCGCGGCCTCGTCGCCGAGCCCGTGACGGCTCGACGGATTGCCGAACGAGCCCGTGAGGAACGGCCACATCGCCTCGAGCGCCTCCCGGCGCACGGGCGTGGTCGCCGCGTGGTCGAGGAAGATCACCGCTCGCCCCCGGATGCCGCGCCCGCACGTGCGGAGCCGTCCGCCTCGATCGCGACATCGAGGCCGAGGTCGAGCGCTCGCGCCGAGTGGGTGAGCGCGCCGACGGAGATCACATCGACGCCGGTCGCGGCGATCGCCGCCACGGTGTCGAGTGAGACGCCGCCGGATGCCTCGACCACGGCCCGACCCGCGATGCGCGCCACCCCCGCCCGCAGGTCGGCGTGGTCGAAGTTGTCGAGCATGATCGTGTCCGCCCCGCCGGTCAGCACCGCGTCGATCTGGTCGAGCCGGTCGACCTCGACCTCGAGGTGGGCGGTGTGCGGCATCCGCTCGCGTGCCGCCCGCAGCGCGGACCCGAGGTCCTGTCCGTCCGCCGTGAGCACGGCGAGGTGATTGTCCTTCGCCATGATCGCGTCGGAGAGCGAGCGCCGGTGGTTGCGGCCGCCGCCGTCGCGCACGGCCTGGCGCTCCAGGCTGCGCAGCCCCGGCGTGGTCTTGCGAGTGTCCACGATGCGCGCGGTCGTGCCCGCGACGGCGTCGACGTAGCGGGCGGTGAGCGTCGCGACGCCTGACATGCGCTGCACGAGGTTGAGCGCGACGCGCTCGGCGGTGAGGATGGCGCGGGCCGGCCCCTTCACGCGCGCGAGCACGTCGCCGGCGGCGAAGCGGTCGCCGTCTGCGGCCGCACGGTCCACCTCGATGCTCGCGTCGACGAGGCGGAACGCCGCGGCGAACACCTCGATGCCGCTCAGGACCCCCGGCTCGCGCGCCACCAGGTCGGCCGCCGCGGTCGCCGCCGCCGGGATCAGCGTCTCGGAGGTGAGGTCGCCCCACGGTGCGTCCTCGTCGAGGGCGGCACCGACGATGCGGTCGATCTCGCGGGCAAGTGTCATCAGGCGGCCTCCTCGAGGGCGGGCGATTCGGCGGCGGCGACGGCCGTGGCGGCGACGGCGGCATCCGGCTGGTCGCTCCGGAAGTGCGCGCCGACGCTCTCGCGACGCGCCCGTGCGGCCGCGACCGTGAGACGAGCGAGGTCGAGCAGGTTGCGGTCCTCCGCCGAACGGCGATCGTGCACCTCGGGGGCGCGCCAGCCGTCGAGCCGAGCGGATGCCGCAGCGAGCCCTCCGGCGGAGCGCTCGAGCCCGACGTGCTCCCACATGAGGGCCTGCAGGTCATCGCGGCCGACCGCGCTGGTGCAGGAGGAATCCGCCGACACGCGGTGGGTGGCGGCCTCGCCACCGGCGCGCCGCACGGAAGTTCCTGCAGTGGGAGCGGGCACCGGCGCGACATCCGGCCACGTGCCGACTCCGGAGGTCGGCACGTGACGCGACCGAGAGCCGAGCGCCCGTGCTGCCCGGTCGGCGAAGACGGCGGCCTCGAGCAGCGAGTTCGACGCGAGCCGATTCGCCCCGTGCACGCCCGTGCGGGCGGTCTCGCCGACGGCGAAGAGCCCCGGCAGGGTCGTGCGGCCGTGGAGGTCGGTGACCACGCCGCCCATCGCGTAGTGCGCCGCCGGCGTGATCGGCACGGGCTCGGTCGCCCAGTCGTAGCCTGCGTCGCGGCACGCCGCGTGGAGTCCGGGGAAGCGGCGGGAGAGGAACGCCTCACCGAGCCCGGTCGCGTCGAGCAGCACGGGCGCTCCGCCCTGCTCCGACATTCGCCGCCACACGGCGCGCGCCACGACATCGCGAGGCGCGAGTTCGGCGCGCGGATCCACCTCCGGCATGAACCGCCGACCGGCGGCGTCGAGCAGCACGGCGCCCTCGCCGCGCACCGCCTCCGAGATGAGCGGCGTGCCGGGGGCGGCCAGCGCGGTCGGGTGGAACTGCACGAACTCGAGGTCGGCGACCGCCGCCCCGGCACGCCACGCAGCCGCTGTGCCGTCGCCCGTCGCGACCGACGGATTCGTCGTATGCCGGTAGAGGCATCCGCTTCCGCCTGTCGCGAGCACGACCGCGTCGGCACGGCGTTCGAGGAGAGCTCCGGATGCCGCGAGCAGGCGTGCACCGACCACCTGACCGTGCTCGACGATGAGGTCGGCGAGCATCGTCTCCTCGTCGATCCGCACCGCCCGCCGCCGCACCGTCGCGACGAGGGCCGCCTCGATGGCGGCGCCGGTCGCGTCGCCGCCGGCGTGCAGGATGCGCGCGCGGGAGTGCGCCGCCTCGAGCCCCCGCTCGAGCCCGGAGTCGCCCCGGTCGAACTCGACGCCGAAGCGGATCAGGTCGCGCACCCGCGCCGGTCCCTCGTCGCACAGCACGCGGACCGCCTCGGGCTCGGCGAGGCCGGCGCCTGCGGCGATCGTGTCGTCGTAGTGGCGAAGGGCGGAGTCGTCGGGGAACAGGGCGGCGGCGATGCCGCCCTGCGCGTGGGCCGTGCTCCCGTCGGCGAGCACCGTCTTCGTGACGAGCTCGACGGCATGGGCGGCATCCGCTGCCTTCACGGCCGTCCAGAGCCCGGCGATGCCGCCGCCGACGACGAGCACGCGGGCCATGTCAGGCCGCCGTCTCGCCGGTCGCAGGCGGGGTCTCGAGACGCTCCTTCGGCGCTGCTCGACCGGCGGGGTCGGCGACCGGCGGCTTCGCCGCGAGCATCCGCTCGAGCGCCACGCGCGCCGGGTCGGCCACCGCGTCGGGCACCGTGATGCGGTTCACGACGCGGCCCGCGACGAGCTCCTCGAGCACCCACGCGAGGTAGCCGGGGTGGATGCGGTACATCGTCGAGCACGGGCACACCACGGGGTCCAGGCAGAAGATCGCGTGCTCGGGGTGCTCGGCCGCGAGGCGCTGCACGAGGTTGATCTCGGTGCCGATGGCGAACGTGGAACCCGCGGGTGCCGCCTGGATCGCCTTCACGATGAAATCGGTCGAGCCCGCGGCATCCGCTGCGTCGACCACCGGCATCGGGCACTCGGGGTGCACGATGACCTGCACGCCGGGGTGCGACTCGCGCGCGGCGGCGATCTGGTCGACCGTGAACCGCTTGTGCACCGAGCAGAAGCCGTGCCAGAGGATGACCCGGGCGTTCGCGAGCGAGGCGTCCGTGTTGCCGCCGAGCGGCCTGCGCGGGTTCCACATCGGCATCTCGTCGAGCGGCACGCCCATCGCCTTCGCGGTGTTGCGGCCGAGGTGCTGGTCGGGGA
This sequence comes from Agromyces sp. NPDC058484, assembly GCF_042720415.1. NCBI lineage: Bacteria > Bacillati > Actinomycetota > Actinomycetes > Micrococcales > Microbacteriaceae > Agromyces > Agromyces sp. NPDC058484. Next base: position 36,187 of record NZ_JBHXMP010000004.1, read on the forward strand.
AGAACAGCACGCGCTGTCCGCGCTCGAACGCCCACTCGAGCACCGTGCGCGCGTTCGACGACGTGCAGACGATGCCGCCGTGCCGGCCGACGAAGCCCTTGAGCGCCGCCGACGAGTTCATGTAGGTGACCGGGATGACGGGCACCCGGCCGTCGGCGCCGGGCGTGTCGAGGTCGCCGTACACCGACTCGAGCTGTTCCCAGCACTCCTCGACGCTCGACTCGTCGGCCATGTCGGCCATCGAGCATCCGGCGGCGAGGTTCGGCAGGATCACGGCCTGGTCGGTCCCCGAGAGCAGGTCGGCGGTCTCGGCCATGAAATGCACGCCGCAGAACACGATCGCCTCGGCGTCGGGTCGCCCCTTCGCGGCGTTCGCCAGCTGGAACGAGTCGCCCGTGAAGTCGGCGTGCTCGATCACCTCGTCGCGCTGGTAGAAGTGGCCGAGCACGACGACGCGGTCGCCGAGGGTCGCCTTGGCCGCGCGGATGCGGTCGTGCAACTCCTCGTCGGATGCCGCGCGGTACTCCTCGGGCAGCGCACCCTGGCGCGGCGAACCGGTGGGGATCGCGTCGCCCATCGACGAGCCCGGGCCGTACCCCGCGGGGCCGCGGTCGAACTCCCACGGACCCTTCGCGAGCTCGGGGGAGCACGTGCTGCCCGCCGCCGCTCCGTTCGCGATGAGCCGGATGGTGCGGTCGACGGATGCCGCGGAGCGGGTCTTCATGGCGGTGTCGCTCATGACGCGGGCCTCTCTCTCAGGAATGGTTCGCGACCCTCCGATGCGAGGGCTGCGGTGTCGTAGCGATAGAGCTTCGGGGGCCGGTGCGGCGCGCCGGCGACACGCTCGCCCGTCTCGCGGAGCCGGCCGGACGCGACCATGGCGCGCCGGAAGTTCGCGGGGTCGAGGCGGCGCTGCAGCACGGCCTCGTAGACCTCGCGAAGCTCCGCGAGCGTGAAGGTCTCGCCGAGGAAGGCGTGGGCGATCTCGGTGTACTCGACCTTGGTGCGCAGGCGCCAGAGCGCGTACTCGACGATGCGGTCGTGGTCGAACGCGAGTTCGGGCGGTGTGTCGGCGGGCACCCAGCGCACGTTCGGGCCCGCGGTGGCTCGGGCCGCTTCGTCGCTCTGCACGAGCGCCCAGTACACGACCGACACGACGCGGGCGTCGGGCGAGCGGTCGACCTCGCCGAAGGTGTACAGCTGTTCGAGGTACTTGGGGGCGAGTCCGGTGGTCGCACGCAGGGTGCGAGCGGATGCCGCTTCGAGCTCCTCGTTCGGCGGCAACCAGCCGCCCGGCAGCGCCCAGAGGCCACGATAGGGCTCCCGGGTGCGGCGCACGAGCGGGGTCCAGAGCACGGGCTGTCCCGTGTGGTCGGGACGCAGCGCGAAGATCACGGTGGAGACGGCCAGACGCGTGGCCGCGAGGTCGTGCAGCTGCGGCATCCGTCACCTCCGCTCTTCGAGTCAATCTGACTCGAACCAATCGAGATGCAGCTTACAGTCACTTTGACCAGAACGCCAGCCGCGACGAAAGGGCTCCCGGACCGCCGGGGGCCTTGTACCTCGAACTGGGGATCGCCCCCGGCGAGCGGTCGGTACTGGCACTGATGCGACGGCGCTGTCGACGGCGCCAGCATGGTGCAGTTCCCGGCGCTCGATCGTCCGCCGGCACTCCTGAGAGGAATCGCCTGATGCGCAAACTGTTCCTGATCGTGGCATGGTTGTTCACCGCCGCCGTGGTGCTCCAGCTGTATTTCGCCGCCGTCGGCGTGTTCTCGAACCCGGAGGACGAGCTCTTCGCCTGGCACGGCATGAACGGCCGCTTCGTGCTGCCGATCCTCGCGCTCCTGCTGATCGTGACCGCCGCACTGGCCCGCGCCGGCAAGCGCACGATCTGGCTGAGCGTGCTGCCGCTCGTGCTCATCCTCTTCCAGACCGTGCTGTTCATCCTGACCGGGGTGATCTTCGGCCTCGAGGGACCGAGCGAGACGGTGCCGCTCGCCGCGACGCTGTTCCTCTCGCTCCATGCCGTGATCGGCACGGCCGTGCTGCTCCTCGGTGTGCTCATGATCGTGCGCGCCCACCGGCTCGTGCGCGAGGGCGCACCGGCGAAGCCGGTCGACTCGGTCGCCGGCGGCACCGACCCGGTCGACGACTCCGTTACCGCGCGGAGCGCCTGATCCGTCTCGCGGGCAGGTCCCGAACAGCGAGGAGCTCCCAGTGAGCACCGTGGCACTCCTGCTGCTGCACGCCGTCGCCGGCCTGGCCGGTGCTGGACTCTGGCTCGCCGCCGGGTTCGGTGCCGCCGGGCCACCGACGGGTTCGGCCGCGACGGCCGGGGCTCACGCCGCCGGCGCTCAGGCCGTCGGTGCGCAGGCGACGCGCACGCGGCGTGAGCGGGTGCCGGTGCTCGCGTTCGCCGCGGGTGGCGCGCTCGCGCTCGCGAGCGCCGTCGTGCTCGCTCTGCTGCTGGCCGGGCGCGGCTGGTGGTTCGCGGGCGAGAAGATCGTCGTCGGGCTGCCGTTCCAGCTCATCGGACTCGCGGCCGGAGTGCTCGGATTCGCGTGGTGGCTCTCCGGTCGGAGGCCGGTGCTCGACCGCACCCTGATGCTGGGCGGCGGCTACGCGATGGCCGCCGCCGTGTTCGCCACCGTGCTCGTCGGCCACCCGCCGCAGCCCGTGGCCACGGTCGTTCTCCTCGCGGCCGTCGTGCTCGGCACCGGCCTCACCTGGGCACTCCTCGCGCATCGCGGCCGCCGGGCGAAGCTCGGGTTCGCGGGGCTCCTCGTGGTGCTGCTCATCGGCGGCGTGGGATGGTCGTGGCTGTCGGACACGTCTGCTCCCCGCATCGAGGCGTCGAGCACGCACGCCCACGGTGCCGCGGTGCCGAGCGATGGATCCACGGCATCCGCCGTGCCGGTCACCGCCCTTCGAACCGCAGAGGATGCACCCGGCGAGGTGCACGCCGTCGAACTCACCGCCGCGACGCACCTGGTCGCACTGGCGTCCGGTGAGACCGTGGAGGCGTGGGGCTTCGGCGGCGACGGCGTCGCCGGGCCCGAGCTGCGGCTCACCGAGGGTGAGGTCGCCGAGGTGACGCTCGTGAATCGCGACATCCGGGATGGCGTGACCCTGCACTGGCACGGCTACGACGTGCCGAACGGGGAAGACGGCGTCGCCGGCGTCACGCAGGACGCCGTGCCGCCGGGCGAGCGATTCACCTACCGGTTCATCGCCGACGAGCCGGGGACGTACTGGTACCACACTCATCAGGCCGCTTCCGAGGGCGTGCGGCGCGGCCTCTACGGCATGCTGGTCGTCGAACCGGCGGGCGGCGTCGCCGAGTCGGTCGACCTCGCGCTCGCCGTGCACCGCGTGGGCGGCGAGGTCGTCATCGGCGAGACCGACGGGCCGCAGGTGTTCACCGCCGACGCAGGCGAAACGGTGCGGCTGCGAGTCGCCAACACCGAGCAGACGCCGATCCGGGTGACCCTCGCCGGTGCGCCGTTCCGCGTCGCCGCCGTCGACGGCCGTGACATCGAGGGCGGCGATGCGGTGGAGCACCGGTCGGTGCGGCTCGGGGCGGGTGCCCGCGCCGACCTCGTGTTCACCGTGCCCGCTCGCGCGGTGCGGTTCGAGACCGACCTGTCTGCGGCATCCGTCGTCGTCATCGCTCCTCCCGGAACAGACGGAAGTGCCGTCGATATCGCCCGCGAGGTGTCGGATGTCGCGGAGCTCGACCTGCTCGCCTACGGAGACGGGCGCCGCCCCGACCTCGGCCCCTTCACCGCCGAGGCCGCCCTCGTGCTCGACCGCCTGCCCCGTTTCGTCGGCGGCGCGCCGGACTACGCGTATGCCGTGAACGGCCGGGTGTTCCCGCACATCGCGCCCATCGAGGTGCGCGAGGGCGACCTCGTGAAGATCACCGTCGCCAACCGTGGCTTCGACGTGCACCCCATGCACGTGCACGGCCACCACGTGCTCGTGCTCTCGCGCGACGGCGTGCCGGCGACGGGTGCCCCGCTCTGGCTCGACACCGTCGACGTGCGCCCGGGCGAAGTCTGGGAGCTCGCGCTGGTCGCCGACAACCCCGGCATCTGGATGGACCACTGCCACGACCTCTCGCACGCGGCCGCCGGCATGATGATGACCCTCGCCTACGACGGCGTCACGACGCCCTTCGAGCACGACGCGCACGGCAACCGGCCGGAGTGAGGGCTATCCCGAGTCGGGTCGCGCCCTCTCCTGCGCAGCCACGGCGGGGCAGGGGTGGAACCCGATGAGCTCGGCGAATTCGGCGAGCCCACTGTAACGCCCGCTCCGTGTGGTGGCTGATTGGTCCTGTCGGGCCTCCGACTCGCGCCCGCAGCCGGCGGCGACCTTGATGGCGGACGTGAACCGCGCCTCGCTCATGTTCGAGAGCGCCCAGCCGAGGGGCGGGACCACCGCCGGCGTCGAGGACGGCGCGATCACGACCGTTCCACCGGGCAGCATGCCGCCCGCCCGGATGAGCTCATCGAGTGCATCTCGACACTCGGCCGCCGCTGCTGAGTCGGGGCAGGCTGCGGGCATCGAGAGGGTGATGCGCTGGATCCATGCGTCCTCGGCGGTGAGGTTTCCTCGTGCGGCCCCGCCGGTGATCGGCACCAACGGCTCGGATTCGGCGCGGGCCACGTCGTCGGCGAGGTCGTAGCCCTGGGTGTTGCGCAGATAGATGAGCATCGGCATGAGCCACGCCTGGTGGTCTTGACGGTCGGCGTTCCTGTCCGCGATCATCGCCATCAACCGCGGTGCGGTGTCCGCCAGCGCGGCGAGCGAGGTGGGTTCGACGTAGCCGCCGTCGACGAACTGGGCGACGTCTTCGCCGTTGCACGGCGGGCCGGCCGGGAGGCCGCCCGTGGGGGTGATGATCGCGAAGCGCGCCGAGAGCATCGCGGCCGTGGACCAGTCCAGCGATGCGAGACAGTCGGTCGTCGGATCCGAGCCGCCCGATGCGGGGAGTTCCCGGAAGCCGAGCATCGAGGGCAGGCCGCCCACCGAGTCGCACGGTCCACCGACCGTCGTGGATCGGGCCCCCGAGTCGGCGGCCGAGATCGCGGCGGAGCTCTCGTCGGGCGAGGCGAGGATCGGCGCCTGGTCCACGAGCAGACGACACCTCGACACGACATCCGTCGAACTGAGCATGAGCATCCCCGTGAGCGGATCGATCTCGTCGGAGAACGCCGTGGAGAGGCCCGGGGCGGCGCGTTCCCACAGGGCTTCGACGAGCGCCGCCCGGTCGCGCCAGCGCCACCCCGAGTCGTCGGCGTGATTCGCCGCGTCGAGGTAGGACGGCATACGGATCCCGGTGCCGGCCGCGAAGGCGTCGCCGACCGCGAGCGCGAGCACGGCCGTGGAGACCACGTCGGGACCGGCAGTCGCCTTGGTCCGTTCGACGATGTCGACGGGGTTCTTGTAGTCCCGTGCGATCCACGCGTCATGCGGAGCGTCGTCGACGGTGCTCGCCACCGCGAGGCCGACTGAGCCCCCGCTGATCCCGCTCGAGACGAAACCCGAACGAACCGCGCACCTGCCGAAGGTCGCGAGCGCCGACGCCGTCCAGTAGGCAGCACGGATGCCTCCGCCCTCGGCGGCGATGAGGTACACCGGCCGCACCTTCACGCCTCCCTTCGTCGTGATGGTGCACCAATCCCTCTGCATGGCGCGAAGGCGCTCGTCGAGCGGGTCACCCTCGATGGCCTGCGCAGGACCCGTGTTCGACACCTGGACCGCGTGCAGCGTCTGGTCGGGTGCTGCCGAGGAGACGATCACATTGATCGCGAACGGCAACAGGATCCCGAGTGTGAGCACAGGTGCGGCTCGCAACCGCAGCCACCGGAACGGCGCGATGAGCTGGCGCGACTGCACGATGAGTGTGAACGAGCCGAACACCGTGACCCAGGCGCCGATCGCCAGGAGCGTGACGGCGACCCCTCCGAACACCCCGGCGAACTGCGACGGGAACAGCATCGCGCAGGTGAGGAAGGCCAGGGCGATCCCGAGGGTCCACCATTCGACGACATCCGCCCTGGAGACGCGCGAGTTCTCGTACTCGCGGTTCTTCGCCGTGAGAGGGGTCTTCGCCTCGGGGATGTCGCCCGCCACAGCCGAGATCTTCGCGTTGGGGTTCAGCGGACCCCAGTTCCGGGGCCCGATCTTGGGAAGGAGCCGCCAAGGCGCGAACACGGCGACAGCGACGCCGACGATGAGCACGAGGAACCAGGTGGCCGCATTCATGTCGCCTGATTCGGTCTTGAGTGCGAAGGGAACGACGTACGAGCGCACGATGCCGATCGCGCCGGCCACCAGCACGAGCACGGCCAGACTGTCGCCGACGATCCAGCTCGCCCGTGCGCGGCCGGGATCGAGGGGTGCCGGCGGCTTCGGATGGGCACGGACCCAGCCGTATCCGGCAGCCGCGAGGATCGGCACGGCTGCCGTGATGATCAACATCGTGATGAGCGTCGGCCAGTGGATGCCCGATCGGCCGCCGAACCGGAGGGTGAGCGCCGTTGCGATCACCAACGCTCCGACCAGCACCGCCGGGGCGAGGATCCATGGAGCCGCCGCCTGCCATCTCGAGTTGTCGACTCGGCGGCGCATGCCGAACGCCCGAGTCTCGACCATGAACCGCGTGCGGCGGCGCCCGAGCACGAACGTGGCGATCGCGGTCGCGAGCAGCACGACGACGGCCCAGAACAGGTGCCAACCGTTCCCGTCGGCCCACTGCCGCTGCACGTCCGGGAGTTGGTCGAGCAGATCCGCTGCGGGAATGCACGAGAGTACGACGATGACGAGGATGGCGAGCGTCGCCAGGCGATGGACCCACAGAGCCTGTCCGATGCGGGCGATACGATGCGCCACCGTGTGCCGGTACGCCCCGATCCGCAGGACCGCGATGAAGAAGACGACGAGCGCGAGGCATTTCACCGTCGTGAATACGGCCATCACCCAGCCGATCCAGCCCGCGACGGGCGCCTCGCCCGCCGAGACCGCCCATCCACCGAGGATCTGCCAGACGTCCTCACCGAACTCGGCCGCCGCGTAGACGAGCAGGACGACGGTCGGGACGCCCCGGTGTGCGCGGTCCACCATGTGCACGAGTCGCCAGAGGAGCGCGAACAGCGCAACGACCATCACGGCGTCGAGCAGGGCTGACGTGATGATCCACGAGCCGAGCTCGCGATGGAGGGACGCTCCAGCCCAAGCGGACCAGCTGTCGGTCTTCGACAGGGCGAGGGGCGAGAGCACGACGTTGAGCGAATGACTCCGGTTGTCCGAGCCGGGCACGCTTGCGATCAGCCGGTCGACCTCACCGAGCGCGACCGCGACGAGCGCCGCCACCGCCACCAGCGTCAGCCCGGAGCCGATTCTGCTCCACGAGCGGTCGGAGATGATGATCGGCCCGCCGGCTGCGGGTGCGCGCCGACGCATCAGGCCGAGCGAACCGCAGTGCACAGACATCCTCGCCCCCCAAGGATGATGAGCCGCCGCAGCGGCTGAACGAAGCATAGCGCCGTCGGGGCCGCGCCCGGAAGGAGCCGCGCACCCGGCCGGCGCCCGCGTCGGCTAGGATCGCCGTACAACCTCATACCGGGCCATCGACGCGTCGCGGGAGAGCCGGGCAGTTCTGGGGGCAGTGATCTGCCGACCAGTGCGGGCCGGCACCGAAGGAGCAAGCCTCCCTGCCAATCTCTCAGGTCACACACCGCGATGACGAGGCCGCTCTGAAAAGTGGATTCCGCACGCCGCGGGCTCCCGCCCACGGTGAAAGCGCGTCAGCCGCGTGAAACTCTCAGGCCCATGACAGAGGGGGAGTTCCCAAGCGGCTCCGCCGTGCGATTCGCGACAGTGCCGGCTTCACCAGCAGGCCAGTCTGGAGAACTCGTGACCAACGACCCCGGTACCACCAGCCCCGAGGCATCCGCCGACGACGCCACCGAGCGGCTGAGCCCGCTCGACGCGGTGCACCGCGCGGCGGGCGCCGCCTTCACCGACTTCGCCGGCTGGCAGATGCCCGTGCGTTACTCGAGCGACCTCGCCGAGCACCACGCCGTGCGCACGACGTCAGGCCTCTTCGATCTCTCGCACATGGGCGAAATAGCGTTGATCGGGCCGGGCGCCGCCGCAGCGCTCGACTACGCGCTCGCCGGCAAGCTCTCGGCGATCGAGATCGGCCAGGCGAAGTACTCCCTGCTCCTGGCGGCCGACGGCGGCATCATCGACGACCTCGTCGTGTACCGCACCGGCGACGACCGCTACATGGTCGTCGCGAACGCGTCGAACGCGCGCGTCGTCGCCGACGAGCTGCGCACGCGCGCGACCGGGTTCGACACGATCGTCTCCGACGAGAGCGACGACATCGCCCTCATCGCGCTGCAGGGCCCCGACGCGCGCGCCGTGCTCCTCGAGATTCCGGGCTTCGGCGTCGCCGGCCCCGGCAACGACGCCGAGGACTTCGACGCGAAGCTCGAGGCACTCAAGTACTACCGCGCCTTCGCGGCCGCCTTCGAGGGCGAGCCCGTGCTCGTCGCGCGCACCGGCTACACCGGCGAAGACGGCTTCGAGCTCTACATCGCCCCCGATCGCGCCCGCCGCCTGTGGGAGGCGATCGTCGAGACGGGCGGTCCGCGCGTGGTCCCCGCCGGCCTCGCGAGCCGCGACACACTGCGCCTCGAGGCGGGCATGCCGCTCTACGGCCACGAGCTGAGCCGCGACATCCTGCCCGTGCAGGCGGGCCTCGGCCGTGTGGTCGCGCTCTCGAAGGAGGGCGACTTCGTCGGTCGTTCCGCGATCGAGCAGGGCCCCGCGGCGGATGCCCCCGTGCTCGTCGGCCTCGCCGCGCAGGGTCGTCGCGCCGCCCGCGCCGACTACGAGGTCTACGACGGCGAGGGCGCGGATGCGGCGCGCGTCGGCGTGGTGACGAGCGGGGCGCTCTCGCCCACGCTGGGTCATCCCGTGGCGATGGCGTTCGTCGCACCGGATGCCGCGGAGACCGGCCGGGTGCTCTACGTCGACGTTCGCGGCACGCGCGTCGCGGCATCCGTCGTTCCGCTTCCGTTCTACAAGCGCACCACCTGACCCAGGAGAATCCGATGACCGAACAGACCGACCTCCAGTACACCGAAGAGCACGAGTGGCTGCGCGTCGAGGGCGACACCGTCACCGTCGGCATCACCGCGTACGCCGCCGAGAAGCTCGGCGACGTCGTCTACGTCGACCTGCCCGCTGCCGGCACGACGATCACGTCGGGCAGCGTCGTCGGCGAGATCGAGTCCACGAAGTCGGTCGGCGAACTCTTCGCCCCGGTGGACGGCGAGGTCGTCGAGTCGAACCAGGCCGTGATCGACTCGCCCGAGCTGGTGAACAGCGACCCGTTCGGCGAGGGCTGGCTCATCAGGATCACGGCGGCCGAGCTGCCGAAGCTCCTCAGCCACGACGAGTACCGCGCCCTGGTCGGCGAGTAAGGAACCGAATTGAGCACCACCTCCTCGGCGTTCGGCGCCGACGCATTCGCACGCCGCCACATCGGCACGACCGAGGGCGATCACTCGCGCATGCTCGCCGAGCTCGGCTACGAGTCCCTCGACGACCTCATGGCCGCCGCCGTGCCAAGGTCGATCCGCATGGGGGAGGTGCTGGACTCCGTCATCCCTCCCGCCGCGACCGAGCGCGAGGCGATCGCCGAGCTCGCGGCACTGGCCGGGCAGAACACGGTGCGCACCTCGATGATCGGACTCGGCTACTCGGGCACCATCACGCCCGCAGTGATCCAACGCAACGTGCTCGAGAATCCGAGCTGGTACACCGCCTACACGCCCTACCAGCCCGAGATCTCGCAGGGCCGGCTCGAGGCGCTCATCAACTTCCAGACCATGGTCGAAGACCTCACCGGGCTCGAGATCGCGAACGCGTCGATGCTCGACGAGGGAACCGCGGTCGTCGAGGGGATGCTCCTCGCCCGCCGCGTCTCGAAGTCAGCGTCGAACCGCTTCATCGTCGACGCCGACGCCCTGCCGCAGACGCGGGCGCTCCTCGAGTCGCGCGCGGAGGCGGTGGGCATCGAGCTCGTCGAACTCCCGCTCGCCGAGCTCGTCGACGCGAGCGGATCGGAGCTCCCTTCGACCCTTCGACAGGCTCAGGCCACCGCGAGCTCAGGGAGCGATGCCATCGCCGCCGTCGGCGACCACTTCGGGCTCTTCGTGCAGTACCCGGGCGCCTCGGGCCGCGTGTGGAACCCGGCATCCGTCATCGCGGCGTCGAAGGCGCAGGGCGCCCTCGCCGTGGTGGCCGCCGACCTGCTCGCGACGGCCGTGCTGACGAGCCCGGGCGAGCTCGGCGCGGACGTCGCGGTCGGAACCACGCAGCGCTTCGGCGTGCCGATGGGATTCGGCGGACCGCACGCCGGCTACATGGCCGTGCGCAAGGGCCTCGAGCGGCAGATGCCGGGCCGGCTCGTCGGCGTCTCGCAGGATGCCGCCGGCCACCCCGCCTACCGGCTCAGCCTGCAGGCGCGCGAGCAGCACATCCGCCGCGAGAAGGCGACGTCGAACATCTGCACCGCACAGGTGCTCCTCGCCGTCATGGCGGCGATGTACGCGGTGTATCACGGGCCCCGCGGCATCCGTCACATCGCGACGCAGGTCGCCGGCAAGGCGAAGCTGCTCGCCGGCCGGCTGGCCGAGAGCGAGCAGCGGATCGTGCACGACGCGTTCTTCGACACGATCCGGGTGAACGTGCCGGGCCGTGCAGGCGAGATCGTCGGACGCGCCCGCGAGCTCGGCATCGACCTCTGGAAGGTGGACGACGGGACCGTGCAGGTCGCGGTCGATGAGACGACGACCGAGGCGGAGCTCTCGCTGGTGGCTGAGGCGTTCGGGGTGCCGCATCCGCTCGCTGAGCCTGCCGAAGCGGGCCCTTCGGCAGGCTCCCTTCGACAGGCTCAGGGACCGAACCCGACGGCGATCCCGGCCGAGTTGCGCCGCACCAGTTCGTACCTCGAGCACCCCGTGTTCAACACGCACCAGTCCGAGACGCAGATGATGCGATACCTGAAGACGCTCGCCGACCGCGACTACGCGCTCGACCGGGGCATGATCCCGCTCGGCTCCTGCACGATGAAGCTCAACGCCGCCACCGAGATGCAGTCGGTGACGTGGCCCGAGTTCGCGAACCTGCACCCGTTCGCGCCCGAGGCCGACGTCGTCGGCACGCTCGGACTCATCGAGCAGCTCGAGAGCTGGCTCGCCGAGGTCACGGGGTACGACACCGTGTCGTTGCAGCCGAACGCGGGGAGCCAGGGCGAGCTCGCCGGCCTCCTCGCGATCCGCGGCTACCACCGCGCGAACGGCGACGACGACCGCGACCTCTGCCTCATCCCCTCGAGCGCACATGGCACCAATGCAGCATCCGCGGTACTCGCAGGCATGCGCGTCGTCGTCGTCGCCACCGACGAGCTCGGCAACGTCGACCTCGACGACCTGCGCGCGAAGATCGCCGAGCATCGCGACCGCATCGCCGCCCTGATGATGACCTACCCGTCGACCCACGGCGTCTACGAGCACGACGTGAAGGAGGTCACGCGGGCGGTGCACGACGCCGGCGGCCAGGTCTACATCGACGGGGCGAACCTCAACGCGCTGCTCGGCTACGCGCGGTTCGGCGACTTCGGCGGCGACGTCTCGCATCTGAACCTGCACAAGACGTTCTGCATCCCGCACGGCGGCGGCGGGCCGGGTGTCGGCCCCGTCGCGGCGAAGGCGCACCTCGCACCGTTCCTGCCGGGGCATCCGCTCGCCCAGCGCGCCGGCCACTCGGGCGGCGTCACGCACGACGGCCCACCCGTGTCGGCAGCGCCCTACGGCAGCCCGTCGATCCTGCCGATCTCCTGGGCGTACGTGCGCATGATGGGCTCCGAGGGACTGAAGCAGGCGACCGCGACGGCCGTGCTGGCCGCGAACTACGTCGCCGCGCGCCTGCGCGAGCACTACCCGGTGCTGTACACAGGCGACAACGCGCTCGTGGCGCACGAGTGCATCCTCGACCTGCGTCCGCTCACCGCGGCGACCGGGGTGACCGTCGACGACGTCGCGAAGCGGCTCATCGACTACGGCTTCCACGCGCCGACCATGTCGTTCCCGGTCGCCGGCACGCTCATGGTCGAGCCGACCGAGTCGGAGGACCTGGCCGAGCTCGACCGGTTCATCGAGGCGATGATCGCGATCAAGGCCGAGGCCGACGCGGCCGGCCGCGGCGAGTGGCCGGCCGACGACAACCCGCTGCGGAACGCCCCGCATACGGCCGAGTCGGTCATCGCGGGAGAGTGGACTCACCCTTACACCCGCGAGCAGGCCGTGTACCCGGTGCACTCCCTCGTGCGCAACAAGTACTGGGCGCCGGTGCGTCGCATCGACCAGGCGTACGGCGACCGCAACCTCGTATGTGCGTGCCCTCCGGTGGAGGCGTTCGCGTAGCGATGCTCCTTCCTTCGCCTTCCGCGACGAGATGCTGAGTAGCGCACTCGGGAGAGTCCGACTTCTCGCTTTGGGGAAGTCCGACTTCTCGCTTGGGGGAGTCCGACTTCTCGCTTGGGGGAGTCCGACTTCTCGCTTGGGGGAGTTCGACTTCTCGGGAGACATGCCAGTTCCGCCTCATCGATGAGGGGGAACTGGCATATCGGTTGTGGAAAGGTCGCCCGCTGGCGTCTCGGGAGTGGGGTTGGGCAGCGTCTCGGAAGCGGGGCCCGTCGCGAGCGGGTGCGCCGCGATCGGTGCGCAGGCGCGGAGCCCTCACCCCAAGAGCCCACCCCACACGGCGCGGGCACCCGAATCCCCGATGAGCACGATCATCACGACGGTGCCGACCCCGACGACGACGGATGCCACGGTCAGCGCGATCACGACGGCCCGTGCCGCCGCGGGCCGGTCGCGGCGCACGCGCGCGTCGCCGTAGCGGAACCACGCCCACTGCGCCGCTGCTACGACGAAGAGCGCGATCGCCCACGGCAGGAGCATCTCACCGAGCATCCGGTGCCGCTCGACGGCAGGGATCGGCCCGATCACCTCGGCGAGCGACAGCCCGGCCGCGACGGTCACCGGCACGAGCACGAGCACGGCGAGTGCGGCGAGCGGCGTGACGATGCCGAGCCGTCGTCGCGCCGCCGGCCAGAACGCGCCGAGGAGCAGGGCGAGTACCGTGAGCGGTGTGAGCACGACTGTGGCGTGCACGATGAGCGGGTGGAGGGGAAGTCCGGCGACGTCCATGATGAGGACACGACGCAGCCGTCCGCTCGGTTCACTAGGCGCCCGATCTGAACCATTCGTGCGGTCGTCTCGTTGTGATGGGCAGGAGGTGACGGATGCCGCCCCATGACGACGCCCGGCTCGTCGCGCTGTACGACGCCCACGCCCCGTCGGTGTGGCGCTACGTCGTGCACCTCACGGGCGACCCGGCGGGCGCCGACGACATCGTGCAGGAGACGCTGCTGCGTGCGTGGCGGAGCCCGCGCATCCTCGCCCAGGAGCCGGCGTCGACGCGGTCGTGGATGTTCACCGTCGCGCGCAACCTCGTGATCGACGAGGCGCGCAGCGCGCGTCGCCGCCACGAGATCGGCGTCGCCGAGACGCCCGAGCGCGCACAGGCCGACGGCGCCGACGCCCTCTTCGAGAGCCTGCTCATCGAGGAGGCGCTCGCGGGGCTCGACCTCGAGCACCGCGCCGCTGGCCGTACGCCCTGTACGTCGTCGACCGTGACGGCAACCGCAGCGAGGTCTCGAGCTGGCGGGCGAGTCCCGGGGCGTCGGCGAGGCTCGAGGCGGGCACCGCCCTGGAGCTCGGCGACATCGCGTCGCTCGAGATCCGCTCGGTCGGCAGCGGCGACGTGCTGCTGGCGGGCAGCGCCGGCTGACCGGCGGTGAACCTTTCGGGCGTGCGTCTCGTGTTCCGTTCGACCGCCGTACGCGGTCCGAGCACGAGACGAGCAGGAGAGAGGTTCAACCATGAAGCTTCGCATCATCAGCGGACTCGCCGTCGCAGCCCTCGCGGTCGCACTGACCGGCTGCACCGGCCCCGCGGCGGAGGAGCCCGAGGAGCCCGCCGACGGCGGCACGTCGGTGGAGACCGAGGCGCCCGACACCGGCTCGATGGAGACGGACGCGCTGCTCACGACCGCCGACTCCGATCTCGGCGAGATCGTCGTCGACGGCGAGGGGATGACCGTCTACATGTTCGACAGCGACACCCAGGGTGGCGATGCGAGCACGTGCGAGGGGCAGTGCGCGACGAACTGGCCCGCCGTGACGGCTGATTCCGACGACCCGGCCGTCGAGGGCGTGACGGGGGAGATCGGCACGATCACCGGCGTCGACGGCGAGACCCAGGTCACCCTGAACGGCTGGCCGCTGTACTACTTCGCTGGCGACTCCGCCGCCGGCGACACCAATGGACAGGGCGTCGGCGGCGTGTGGTGGGTGCTGACGCCGGCCGGCGAGAAGATCGGCGGCTGACGTTCAGGCGCGCGCGGGGCGCGGTGCGGCGTGGCGGCCGCGCTCGGTGTACTCCCGGCGGCCGGATGCCTCGACGGCGGCCGTGCGGCGTTCGACGACGCGGCGTTCGGCATCGCGGATCTCGGCCTCGGTCGTGGTGAAGCGGTGTTCGGTCCTGCGGGCGGCGAGTCCTCCGGCGGCGATGGCGTGTGCGAGATCCATGGTTCCGTTCCTGAGTTCGGTCGGCCGGGATCGGCCGCGGTCGACACCATGCTCGCCATCCTCGCCGCCCGGCGGATCCGGGGCGCCCCGATCGGGCGCTCCGGGAGTACACTGAGGTTCACTCGCATCTGGGGGTGCGCATGATCTCCGCCGATCTCATCGCAGTACTCGGAACCATCGGGTTCGTGGGGCTCTTCGTCGGTGTCTCGACGCTCGCGGGCGCCGGCCTCGGACTCGAGAAGCGCGCCGGACTCCTCGAACGCCGAGACCCGGGCACCGCCGCGGCGCTGCGCCGGGCGCAGTTCATGAGCGACTTCCCGGGTGGGGGCGTCTTCGGCGATGAGGGGTTCACGGCCGTCTGCACGCCGAGTCGTCGCACCTGGCACGACATGGCCCGGGTGCGGTCGAGCGACTCCGACCTCCGCGTCGAGGCGCCTGAGGAGGCCCTGCCGCCGATGCCGGCGACCGTCGTCGCGCTGACGCGCGGCGAGCACGTGCCGCAGGCGCCGCGGCCGCGGCATCCGTCCCGCCCGACTCAGGCGGCAGGCGGCGCGAAGAGCCCGGGCCACCAGCCGACGGCGAGCGGGTAGCCCACGAACGACACGACGTCGAGGATCCAGTGCGCGATGACCAGCGGCATCGTGCGCCCCCAGCGCTGGTAGCACCAGCCGAAGACGATGCCCATCGCCGCGTTGCCGACGAATGGCCCGAACCCCTGGTACAGGTGATAGCTCCCGCGCAGCAGCGCGCTCGACACGATCGTCGCCCACGGCCCCACCCCGAGCTCCCTGAACCTCGTGAACAGGTAGCCGACGACGATGAGCTCTTCGCTGAGCGCTGCCTCGAGGGCGCGGAACAGGAGGATCGGCACCGTCCACCAGAACCAGTCGGCGGGTGAGGTCTGCACGGCCACGGTGACGCCGAGGGCACGCCCGATCGCGTACAGGGCGAGCCCCGGCACGCCGATGGCGGCGACGAGCAGCAGGCCGGATGCCGCGTCGCGACCCGGGCGCGTGAGGTCGAAGCCGATGCGCCGGAACGGGCTCCGGCCCGGCTGCCACAGCAGGTACAGCGCGAGCGCGACGGCGAAGAGCCCGAAGAACACGTCGAGGAACTGGTACGTGAAGTCGAGCCACTCGCGGCTCGAACGCGAGGGGTTCAGCGCGACGGTCTGGTCGCCGATGGCCCGCTCCTCGGTGAGCTTCGCGATGAGGGAGACGACCGAGTAGACGGCGGACGCCCCGAGCGAGAGCCCGAGCACGATCACGACCTCGAGTCGAAGTCGTCGTGCGGTCGGCATGCGGTCATCCTCGCATGTCGGCAACGGCACGCAAGAATGCTGCGTGCAATCTGTGGTTTCCGTCACCGCGCGCCTCGTCAGATTGCACGTCGGTAACGGTTTCCTCAGGGGTTTGCTCTTGGCGGAGCCCCTTCATAGTCTCGAAAGATCAGCGCACCTCGCGGCCAGGAGCCGTGCGGTCCTGCGCACATCTCTCACAGGAGGAACATTGAAGATCAAGAGAACGGGCGTTGCCGCCATTGCTCTTGCGGCTGCGGGGGCGCTCGCGCTCTCGGGCTGCACCGGCGGCGACGCCGGAACGTCCGGCGAGGCCGGAAGCTCCGCTGCGATCATCACGGCCAACAGCATCGAGCCGCAGAACCCGCTGGTTCCCACCAACACCAACGAGGTCGGCGGCGGTCTCATCGTCACGAACATCTTCGCGGGCCTGGTGTCGTACGACGCCGAGGGCAACGTGCAGAACGAGATGGCCGAGTCCATCGAGACGGAAGACAGCCAGACCTACACCATCACCCTCAAGGCCGACCAGAAGTTCACGAACGACGAGCCGGTGACCGCCGAGTCCTTCGTGAACGCGTGGAACTACGGCGCCGCCCTCGACAACGCCCAGCTGTCGAGCTACTTCTTCGAGCCGATCGAGGGATACAGCGCCGACGAGAACGTCGAGGAGATGTCGGGCCTCACGGTCGTCGACGACCTCACGTTCGAGGTCAAGTTGAGCCAGCCCGAGTCGGACTTCCCGCTGCGACTCGGCTACACGGCGTTCTCGCCGCTGCCCGAGGCGGCATTCGAGGACATCGAGGCGTTCGGTGAGAACCCGATCGGCAACGGCCCGTACATGCTCGAGGGCGAAGGCGCCTGGAAGCACAACGAGCGCATCGACCTCGTGGTGAACCCCGACTACGAGGGTCCCCGTGAACCGCAGAACGGCGGCCTCGACGTCATCCTCTACGCCACGACGGATGCCGCGTACGCCGACCTGCAGGGCGGCAACCTCGACGTGATCCAGGAGATCCCCGACAGCGCGCTCGAGACGTTCCAGGAGGAATTCGGCGACCGCTCGGTCAACCAGCCCGGTGCGGCGAACGCCACGATCACGATCCCGGCACGCCTGCCGCACTTCAGCGGTGAGGAGGGCAAGCTCCGCCGCGCCGCGATCTCGCACGCGATCGACCGTGAGGAGATCACCGATGTGATCTTCGCCGGCACGCGCAGCCCGATGCACGACTTCACGTCGCCGGTCCTGGCCGGCTACTCCGAGGACATCCCCGGCTCCGACGTGCTCGACTTCGACCCCGACCTTGCGAAGGACCTCTGGGCGCAGGCCGACGCGATCGCTCCGTGGACCGGTTCCTTCCAGCTCGCCTACAACGCCGACGGCCCCAACCAGGGCTGGGTCGACGCGGTGGCGAACCAGGTGAAGAACAACCTCGGCATCGACGCGGTCGGCACACCGGTGCCCACCTTCGCGGAGTTCCGCACGTCGATCACCTCCCGCGCGATCCAGACGCCCTTCCGTACCGGCTGGCAGTTCGACTACCCGTCGATGGTGAACGGTCTCGGGCCGATCTTCTACACCGGTGCCGGCTCGAACGACGGCGACTACTCGAACCCCGAGTTCGACAAGCTCATCGACGAGGGCCTCGGTGCTACCGACGTCGAGGCGGGCATCGCGAAGTTCCAGCAGGCGCAGGAGATCCTCTTCGAGGACCTTCCGGCCATCCCGCTCTGGTACACCAACACCATGGGCGCGTGGGGCGAGCAGGTCGACAACGTGGTGTTCGGCTGGGACACCGTTCCGCTCTACTACCAGATCACCAAGAGCGAGTAATTCTCGTTCCGGGGCGACTCGGGGTTAGACTCTGAGCGCCCGTGGGGCGGGGGGCGCAGACCGGGCCCCCCCCCACCCCCCACAGACCCCCGGGGGCCACCCCAACCGGGTCAAAAGAGTGTGGCAAAAACCCACAAAGAGGGTTGGTTG
>NZ_JBHXMP010000004.1:54220-210841 GCF_042720415.1 Agromyces sp. NPDC058484
CTCCGGTGTGGGCGCCTGCCCCCCCGCCCCCCAACAATAACAAACCACCCGGTCCTTTATTTTACGTCGCGGGGGTGCGGGTGTTTATCTTCCTCCGCGGCGGTGGGCCCGCGTCGGTCCGGGCGGCCCCCCCACTCCCACGTATCCCCCGGTGCGCACCCGATCGGCGTAGCATCGTGTGGACGAACTCCCCAACGGTGAGGTTTCTTCGACATGTCAACATCCACGAAACGCGAGGCCTGATCCATGGCCGGCTACATCGTGCGCCGAGTGCTGCAAGCGATCCCCGTGCTGCTCGGCACCACCTTCCTGATCTACTTCATGGTCTTCGCCATGCCGGGCGACCCGGTCGTCGCGCTCTTCGGTGAGAAGACCCCGCCGCCGGCGGTCCTCGAGCAACTCCGCGAGCGTTACAACCTGGACAAGCCGTTCATCGTCCAGTACTTCATCTTCCTCGGCAACATCTTCCGTGGTGACCTCGGAGTCTCCTTCTCGGGGCAGCCGGTCACCGAGATCCTCGCCCAGACCTTCCCGGTCACGCTGCGCCTCGCTGCCATGTCGGTGTTCTTCCTGATGATCGCGGGCATCACGGTCGGTCTCGTCTCGGGCCTTCGCAAGGGCGGCATCTTCGATGCGAGCTCGCTCGTCGTCGCGCTCATCCTCATCTCGGTCCCGATCTTCGTCGTCGGCTTCGTCGCGCAGTTCATCTTCGGCATCCAGCTCGGGTGGTTCAGAACGACCGTGGGCACCGGCGCCCCGACCCAGGACCTGATACTCCCGGCCATCGTGCTGGCGACGGGCAGCTTCGCCCAGATCATGCGACTGACGAGGGCGTCGGTCATCGAGACCGAGGGACAGGACTTCGTTCGCACCGCCGCGAGCAAGGGCCTCTCACGTACTCGGATCGTGCCGGTGCACATCCTCCGCAACTCGCTGATCCCGGTCGTCACGTACCTCGCGGTCGACTTCGGCGTGCTCATGGTCGGCGCCGTCGTCACCGAGGGCATCTTCAACGTGCCGGGCGTCGGTCGCACGGTGTACCAGGCGATCATCCGGGGCGAGAACCCGACCGTCGTCGCCTTCGTGACCGTCATGGTGCTGATCTACCTCATCGTGAACCTGCTGATCGATCTGCTGTACGCCGTGCTCGACCCGAGGATCCGCTATGCCAAGTAACATCAACACCAGACCCGATCAACAGCACTACGTCGCGCCGATCGAAGAGACGCCGCTCGTCGCCGTCGACACCGTCAAGGCCGAGGGCAAGCCGTCCAACCTGTGGCGAGACGCCTGGGCCGACGTTCGCAAGCGGCCCATGTTCTGGATCTCGGCCGCGCTCATCCTGCTCGTCATCGTCGTCGCGCTGTTCCCCTACTGGTTCACCCAGACGCCGCCGAACAGCGACTGCCAGCTCGCGAACAGCAACGGCGGCCCCGCGCCGGGGCATCCGCTCGGCTTCACGAAGCAGGGCTGCGACATCTACTCGCGCATCATCCACGGCACGTCGACATCGCTGTCGGTGGGCCTCATCGTGACGTTCCTCGTGGCGTTCCTCGGTATCGTGTTCGGCGCCTTCGCCGGCTTCTACGGCGGTTGGCTCGACTCGGTGCTCTCGCGCATCGGCGACATCTTCTTCTCGATCCCCTACATCCTCGCCGCCGTGGTCGTCATGTCGGTGCTGTCGCAGTACGCGAACGTGTGGGTGATCTCACTCGCGATCGGCATCTTCGCCTGGCCCGCGACGGCGCGCGTGCTGAGAGCCGAGATCCTCAGGGTGAAGAACGCCGACTTCGTGATGGCGGCGACGGCGCTCGGCGTGTCCCGGTTCCGCATTCTGCTCCGTCACGTGCTGCCGAACTCGATCGCTCCCGTGATCGTCATCACGACGATCTCGCTGGCGTCGGCCATCGTCGCGGAGGCGACCCTGTCGTTCCTCGGCGTCGGCCTGCCGTCGTCGACGATGTCATGGGGCAATGACATCTCTGCCGCGCAGTTCGACCTGCGCACGGCACCCCAGACGCTGATCCTTCCGTCGATCGCGCTGTCGGTCACCGTGCTGAGCTTCATCATGCTCGGCGAGGTCGTGCGCGACGCCCTCGACCCGAAGGCGAGGGCCCAGCGATGAGCGAGACGGTGAAGCGAAGCGATGTGCAGTACTCCATGACCGACCGTGACGAACGTCCGCTCCTCGAGATCAAAGACCTGCAGGTCGGATTCAACACCCAGGAGGGTGTGGTGAAGGCCGTCGACGGCGTGAACATCACGCTGTACCGGGGTCAGAGCCTCGCGATCGTGGGCGAGTCGGGCTCGGGCAAGTCGACGACCGCGCACGCGATCATCAACCTGCTGCCCGGCACCGGCCACATCTCGGGCGGCCAGATCCTGCTCGACGGCGAAGACCTCACCAAGGCCTCGGAGAAGGAGATGGAGTCGATCCGCGGTCGCAAGATCGGCTTCGTCCCCCAGGACCCGATGTCGAACCTCAACCCGGTGTGGTCAATCGGCTTCCAGGTCGAGGAGGGCATCAAGGCCAACGGCATCGCGACCGGGCGCAAGGAGATCAAGAAGCGCGCGATCGAGGTGCTGAAGCAGGCCGGTCTGCAGGACGCCGACCGGCGCCTGAAGCAGTTCCCGCACCAGTTCTCGGGCGGCATGCGCCAGCGCGTTCTGATCGGCATGGGACTCGCGGCCGATCCGCAGTTGCTCATCGCCGACGAGCCCACGTCGGCGCTCGACGTCACCGTGCAGCGGGTGATCCTCGACCACCTCGAGTCCCTCACCCGCGAGCTCGGCACGACGTTGCTCTTCATCACGCACGACCTCGGCCTCGCGGCCGAGCGCGCCGAGCAGCTCGTCGTCATGTACAAGGGCCGTGTCGTCGAGTCCGGTCCGTCGATCGAGATCCTGCAGCATCCGCAGCATCCCTACACGCAGCGGCTCGTGGCCGCGGCTCCGAGCCTCGCGTCGCGGCGGATCCAGTCGACCGGCAGCGTCCACGCCGCCGAGTCGTCGATGCAATCCGGCGCCGCCGCTGCGGCGGGTGACGCGATCGACCTCATCGCCACCGCCGAGGCCCGCTCCGAGGCGCTCGCGGCTGCGGCATCCGCCCCGCCCGCGATCGTCGTCGAGAACCTGACCAAGGTGTTCAAGATCCGCGGCGCGGGTGAGTTCACCGCGGTCGACGACGTCTCGTTCCAGATCGCCAAGGGCACCACCACGGCGCTCGTCGGCGAATCGGGCTCGGGCAAGTCGACCGTCGCGAAGATGCTGCTGAAACTCGAAGACGCCACGAGCGGCAAGATCATCGTCGGCGGCAAAGATCTCGAGTCCACGCACGGCAAGGAGCTCTTCGACCTCCGCAGCCGTATGCAGCCGGTCTTCCAGGACCCGTACGGCTCGCTCAATCCGCTGCGCAACATCGGCAACACGATCGCCGAGCCGCTGTTCACGCACAAGTTCGGCACGAGGGCGTCGCGCCGCGAACGCGTCTACGAACTGCTCGACCAGGTGTCGCTGCCGCGCACGCTGATCGGCCGGTATCCGAACGAGCTCTCGGGCGGGCAACGTCAGCGCATCGCCATCGCGCGTGCGCTGGCGCTGAAGCCCGAGATCGTCGTGCTCGACGAGGCGGTCTCCGCGCTCGACGTGCTGGTGCAGGCGCAGATCCTGCGCCTGCTCGCCGACCTGCAGGCCGAGCTGGGGCTGACGTACCTCTTCATCACCCACGACCTCGCCGTTGTACGCGTCATCGCCGACAACGTCTGCGTGATGCAGCGCGGCAAGATCGTCGAGGCATCGACGACCGAGGAGGTCTTCGACAACCCGAAGGAGCAGTACACCCGCGACCTGCTCGCGGCGATCCCCGGGGCGAACATCGAGCTCGGCGCGTAGCCGCTCGCTCCATCGGCGCCCGGCATCCGTTCACGCGGATGCCGGGCGCTCGTCGTTCCCAGCCGAACCGCTGCTGCGCACGGTAGGCTGGGATGGCGCGCGCCGCGAGCCGGCTTCGTGCGATCCCACAGACCTTCACACCAGCGCTTCCCGCGCTGCCGCCGCGCCGCCCGCCCCGGGCCGCGTCGGTGCCACGTGACCACAGCACCCCGAGGACCAACCACCATGGCCAACGCCATCCGCCACGACCTGCGCAACGTCGCGATCGTCGCCCACGTCGACCACGGCAAGACGACGCTCGTCGACGCCATGCTGAAGCAGACCCACTCGTTCGCCGAGCACGCCCACGTCGACGAGCGCGCGATGGACTCCAACGAGCTCGAGCGCGAGAAGGGCATCACGATCCTCGCGAAGAACACGGCGGTCGAGTACCGCGGTGCGCACGCGAACGGCGGGTCGGTCACCATCAACGTGATCGACACGCCCGGCCACGCCGACTTCGGCGGCGAGGTCGAGCGCGGTCTCTCGATGGTCGACGGCGTGGTGCTGCTCGTCGACGCGAGCGAGGGCCCGCTGCCGCAGACCCGCTTCGTGCTGCGCAAGGCGCTCGAGGCGCGCCTGCCGGTCATCCTGCTCGTGAACAAGACCGACCGGCCGGACGCGCGGATCGACGAGGTCGTCGCGGAGAGCCAGGACCTGCTGCTCGGCCTCGCGAGCGACCTCGCCGACGACGCTGCGTCTGCCGGCACGGATGGCGACCTCGACCTCGACGCGATCCTCGACGTCCCCGTCGTCTACGCGTCCGGCAAGGCCGGGCGTGCATCGACGGTGAAGCCCGCGAACGGGAGCCTTCCCGACAGCGACGACCTCGAGCCGCTCTTCGAGGCGATCCTCCAGCACGTCCCCGCGCCGACCTACGACGACGACGCGCCGCTGCAGGCGTGGGTCACCAACCTCGACGCGTCACCGTTCCTCGGCCGCCTCGCGCTGCTCCGCGTCTTCAACGGGCGGATCAGAAAGGGCCAGACCGTCGCATGGGTGCGTCACGACGGCTCCCACTCGAACGTGCGCATCACGGAGCTCCTGAAGACGAAGGCGCTCGACCGCTTCCCCGCCGAGGAGGCGGGGCCCGGCGACATCATCGCCGTCGCCGGCATCGAGGAGATCACGATCGGCGAGACGCTCGCCGACCCCGAGGACGTGCAGCCGCTCCCTGCGATCCACGTCGACGACCCCGCGATCTCGATGACGATCGGCACGAACACCTCACCGATCGTCGGCAAGGTGAAGGGACACAAGCTCACCGCCCGCATGGTGAAGGACCGCCTCGACCGCGAGCTCATCGGCAACGTCTCGCTCAGGGTGCTCGACATCGGGCGCCCCGACGCGTGGGAGGTGCAGGGGCGCGGCGAATTGGCCCTCGCGATCCTCGTCGAGCAGATGCGCCGCGAGGGCTTCGAGCTCACCGTCGGCAAGCCCCAGGTCGTCACGAAGACCGTCGACGGGAAGGTGCACGAACCCTACGAGCACCTCACGATCGACGCCCCCGAGGAGTACCTCGGCGCGATCACGCAGCTGCTCGCGGCCCGCAAGGGCCGCATGGACAACATGGCCAACCACGGCACCGGCTGGGTGCGCATGGAGTTCGTCGTGCCGAGTCGCGGCCTCATCGGGTTCCGCACCGAGTTCCTCACGATCACCCGCGGTACCGGCATCGCGAACGCGATCTCGCACGGCTACGGCGAGTGGGCGGGCACCATCACGACGCGTACCAACGGGTCGATCGTCGCCGACCGCGCGGGCGTCGTCACGCCGTTCGCCATCATCGCCCTGCAGGAGCGCATGACCTTCTTCGTGAACCCGACCGAGGAGGTCTACGAGGGCATGGTCATCGGCGAGAACTCGCGGGGCGACGACATGGACGTGAACATCACCAAGGAGAAGAAGCTCACGAACATGCGTTCGTCGACGGCCGACACCTTCGAGTCGATGACGCCCTCGCGCCAGCTCACGCTCGAGGAGTGCCTGGAGTTCGCCCGCGAGGACGAGTGCGTCGAGGTCACCCCCGAGAAGGTGCGCATCCGCAAGGTGGAGCTCGATCAGACGGCTCGGGCGCGCCTGGTGTCGCGCCTCAAGAAGCAGGCTTGACCGGCGGGTTCTTCCGACACCGAGCGGATGTCGCGTGCGTGAGCCCGCGGCATCCGCTCGGTTCGTTGCGCGTCACGCAAGGGGATTGCGCTCCGAGCATCGAACATCACGATCGGGTAACGGAGGTTTCTCCCAGATTCGGTGCGTACCGTAGCCGAGGTTGTCTCAGGAAGCCCGACGAGATGGCCTCGAGAACCCCCGACTGGATACGTAACGCACCTGCATGACTTCCCCCAAGCACGGCCGCCGCGCCGCCCCCAAGACCCCTCGCCGACTCCGCACCCGATCCACCCGCGATTCCGCTCGCACGAGCCGTGATACCGCCCGCCACTCCGCCGTGCGCGCGACGCCGGCGACTGACACGACCGCGCCCGCGTTCCGCAAGCCCGCGCGCCCGCGGTCGGTTCGCCCGGCCTTCTCCGCACTGGCGATGACCTTCGTCGGCGGCATGATGCTCGCCACGAGCGTGCCCGCGCTCGCGATCACCGCGACCGACGCCGAGGCCCGCGCCTCCGTGTACGCACCGGTCGGGGACACGATCTCGCACGCACCCCAGACCATCCAGGTCGGCAGCGAAGCCGCGCTCGCGCCGCTCGCAGCCGGGTCCTACGCGGTCGAAGCCGCTCCGCCCCCGGTCGTCTCGGAAGTCGCCGGTGTCGGCAGCGTCTCGGTGGTCGAGTCCGGCCTGATCGTGTGGCCCGTCGTGAGCATCGATCGGATCGCCTCGGGCTTCGGTCCACGATCGGCGCCGTGCGGCGGCTGCTCGACCTACCACGACGGCATCGACTTCAACCCCGGCAACGGGACGCCGGTGATGTCGATCGCCGACGGCGTGGTCGTGCTCGCGACCGAGAACGGCGGCGGCCTCGGCGTCAACGTCGAGGTGCAGCACAACATCGGCGGCGAGCTCATCACGAGCTCCTACGGGCACATGCAGTACGGCTCGCTCCAGGTGGTCGAGGGGCAGCAGGTGAGCGCGGGCCAGGAGCTCGGCCTCGTCGGCTCGACCGGGCAGTCGACCGGTCCGCATCTCCACCTCGAGATGTTCGGCGAGGACGGCGAGCGTTTCGACGGCTTCGCCTGGCTCAGCGAGCGCATCGGCTGATCGAAGGCGTGAGCGCGGGCTCCGTCGCGAGCTCGGGTTCTCGACTCGTTCGGGCTCGGTCGCTCACGCCCCGCCGAACCTGGGCTCGCGCTTCTCGATGAACGCGGCGACGCCCTCTTGCATGTCATCGGTGCGGAAGGCCGCCTCGAACCCGTCGACCTCGAGCTGCGACGCGGCATCCGTCGGACGGCCGGCCGCTGCGACGAGCACCTGCTTCGCGATCCCGACGGCGGTGCCCGAGTTCGCGGCGATCTCGGCGATGGTCGCGCGTGCGCCCTCGAGCAGCGCGTCGCGGTCGGCGAAGCGGCGGGCGACGAGCCCCGCGGCGACCGCCTCGTCGACGCCGATGCGCCGGCCCGAGTAGATGAGCTCCTTCGCCCGCGCCGCGCCGATCGCACGCGGGAGTCGCACCGTGCCGCCGAAGCCGGGGATGAGACCGAGCTTCACCTCGGGCTGGCCGAAGCTCGAGGCATCCGTGGCGAAGATGAGATCGCACGCGAGTGCGAGCTCGAGGCCGCCGCCGAGCGCGAAGCCGTCGACGCAGGCGATCACCGGCGCGGGCAGCGCCTCGACGGCTGCGGCCACACGGTGGCCGAGCCGGGAGACCTCGGCGGCCTCCTCGGGCGAGAGCGACGCGATGCTGCGGATGTCGGCGCCCGCGACGAACGCCCTGCCGCCGGCCCCGACGAGGAGCACGCCCCGCACGTCGCCGTCCTCCTGCGCCAGCGCTTCGAATGCGGACTCGAGCTCTGCGAGCACCGATGCCGAGAGGGCGTTCAGCGACCTGGGCCGATCGATGGTGACGATCGCGACATCGCCGTCGCGTTCGACCCGCACGGCGGAATCCTCAGGGTGGCTCGTGGGGGCGGCATCCGACATCGTCATCGATCCTCTCCGGCGGGCCCGGGCCGCACCGCGACCCACGCTACGCCATGGCGACGCCCTGAGAACCGACGGGTAGACTCCGACTCGAAGCGGATGCCGCGTGCCCGCGTCCATCGCAACCCACTTCTCAGAGGAGTTCGCATGTCGACCCTGACCACGACCCGGGCGGCGACCGTCGTCGCGATCGCCGGCCTTTCCGTGGCGCTGCTCACCGGCTGCATCGGCAACCCGGTGGAGGATCTCGTGAGCCAGGGAGTCGAGGACGCGGTCGAGGGCGCCACCGGCGGCGAGGTCAACGTCGACGGCGAGCTGCCCGAGGGGTTCCCCGCGTCGGTTCCCCTCGTCGACGGCGACGTCAGCTTCTCCGCGGGCGCCGGCGGCGTCGAGGGATGGGTCGTCATCATCACCTCGTCGGCGTCGGACCCGGTGGCCGAGGCGGCCACCGAGCTCGAGGGCGCCGGCTTCACGGAAGACACGACCGTGGCGGGTGGCGGCGTGGGCGCCAAGGTCTACTCGAACGCCGAGTACCTCGTGCTCCTCGCCGGAGACGGCTCGACGGTCACGTACACGGTCACGCCGCAGCCGTGAGCGGCGCCGTCGCACCGACGGGCCGGGCCGCGAGCGCGGGCGCCTTCGCGTTCGCGCTCCTGGTCGGCATCGGCTACGGCGCGGTCGCGACCATCGGGCACCGCAACGAGCTCCGCATCGGCGACGTCGTCATCCCCTGGGGGCTCGTCGCGGCGCTCATCGGCGTGCTCGCACTCCTGGTGGGGCTCCGGCTCGTCGCGGGCGGTCGACTCGCCGCGGCCGGCGCGGCCATCGGCGTCGTCGGCGTCGTCGCGCTCCTGACGCTGCCGGGCCTCGGCGGCAGCGTGCTCGTCGCGGGCGACGTGACCGGCACGGTCTGGGCGGTCGGCCCCGCGCTCATCGCGGTGCTCGTCGTGGCCTGGCCGCGGCTCCCGGCGGGGCGCCCAGGGAAGGCCGGGGCCGCATAGACTGGAAGTCCAGTCTTCCGAAAGGACAGCGAGCCACCGTGACCTACGTCATCGCCCTGCCGTGTGTCGACGTCAAAGACCGCGCCTGCATCGACGAATGCCCCGTCGACTGCATCTACGAGGGTGAACGTTCGCTGTACATCCACCCCGACGAGTGCGTCGACTGCGGCGCGTGCGAGCCGGTGTGCCCCGTCGAGGCGATCTACTACGAAGACGACCTGCCCGACGAGTGGTCCGACTACTACAAGGCCAACGTCGAGTTCTTCGACGAGATCGGCTCGCCCGGCGGCGCCGCGAAGATCGGCGTGATCCCGAAGGATCACCCCGTCATCGCCGCTCTGCCGCCCCAGGTGCACTGAGCATGGCGCTCGGAGCGCTTCCCGACTACCCCTGGGACCTCATGGCGCCGTATCGTGCGCGCGCCGAGGCGCACGACGGCGGTATCGCCGACCTGTCGATCGGATCCCCGGTGGACCCGACTCCCGAGGTGGTGCAGGGCGCCCTCGCACGTGCCACCGACGCCCACGCGTACCCGCAGACCGTCGGCACTCCCGAGCTGCGCGCGGCGATCGTCGACTGGTTCGCGCGGCGGCGGGGCGTCACGGGGCTCGACGCGGCATCCGTGCTGCCGACCATCGGCTCTAAGGAACTCGTGGCACTGCTGCCGTTCATGCTCGGTCTCGGCGAGGGCGATGTCGTCGTGCACCCGCGCGCCGCCTACCCGACGTACGAGATGGGCGCCCTGTTCGCCGGTGCACGTGCGCTCGCGTCCGACGATCCCGACGAATGGCCCGCCGAGACTCGGCTGGTGTGGCTGAACTCGCCCGGAAACCCCGACGGCCGGGTGCTCTCGATCGACGAACTGCGTGCGGCGCGGTCTCGGGCCGTCGAGCTCGGCGCCGTCATCGTGAGCGACGAGTGCTATGCCGAGCTCGGCTGGGACGGCCCGTGGCGCGACGAGCCGGTGCCGAGCCTCCTCGACCCGCGGGTCACGGGAGGCGACACCCACCATGCCCTCGCGATCTACTCGCTCTCGAAGCAGTCGAACATGGCCGGTTACCGTGCGGCCTTCATCGCCGGATGCCGCGAATCGATCGCGAGGCTCACGAACGTGCGCAAGCACGCGGGCCTGATGCTCCCGGCGCCGCTCCAGGCGGCGATGGTCGCGGCGCTGGGCGACGACGAGCACGTGCGGCGGCAGAAGGCGCGCTATCGCGCGCGGCGCGACATCCTCCGACCCGCGCTGGAGGCGGCCGGCTTCCGGATCGACCGCAGCGAGGGGGGCCTCTACCTCTGGGCCACCGAGGGGCGCGAGGCGTGGGACTCGATCGCGAGACTCGCCGATCTCGGCATCCTGGCGGGGCCCGGGCACTTCTACGGGGTGCATTCTCCCGAGCACGTACGGCTCTCCCTCACCGCGCCCGACGACCGGATCTCGGCGGCGGCGGCGCGGTTGCGGGCCGGTTCCACCGCTTGAGCGGCGACCCTGTGCATTCCCCCAATACCCGCCCAGATCTCTTGGCGGATGCAACAGTGGGCCCCGAGCGCGTCTAGGCTGTATCCGGACCGCGGCCACCTTCGGCCCCGATCGGAAAGCAGGTGACCGCGCAAGTGACGATCACAGGAGGCGCCGTGAGCGACGTCGTGAACCAGGCGGCCGGGCATGATCCCGCAGCCGCCACCCTCACCTTCCCGGGCGGCACCGCGGAGTTCCCCATCCGTCAGGCGGTCGACGGAAGCTCGAGCATCGACCTGTCGACGCTCACTCGGCAGACGGGACTCACGGGACTCGATTACGGGTTCGTCAACACCGCGTCCACGCAGTCCGAGATCACCTACATCGACGGAGAGGAGGGCGTCCTCCGGTATCGCGGGTATCCGATCGAGGCGCTCGCCCAGCACTCCACGTTCCTCGAGGTCGCGTGGCTCCTCATCTACGGCGAGCTGCCCACCGCCGACCAGCTCGGCGAGTTCGACGAGAAGATCCGCCGCCACACCCTGCTGCACGAAGACCTGAAGCGGTTCTTCTCCGCGCTGCCGCACACCGCCCACCCGATGTCGGTGCTCTCGAGCGCCGTCTCGGCTCTCTCGACGTTCTACGAGAACTCCTCGAACCCGCACGACCACGACGATGTCGAGCTCACGATGGTGCGCCTGCTGGCGAAGCTCCCGGTCATCGCGGCCTACGCGCACAAGAAGAGCATCGGACAGGCGTTCCTCTATCCCGACAACTCGCTGAGCTTCGTCGACAACTTCCTGCGCCTGAACTTCGGCAACCTGGCGGAGCCGTACGAGATCGACCCGGTGCTCTCCAAAGCGCTCGACCGGCTCCTCATCCTGCACGAGGACCACGAGCAGAACGCGTCCACGTCGACCGTGCGCCTCGTCGGGTCCACGGGCGCGAACCTGTACGCCTCGATCTCGGCGGGCATCCAGGCGCTCTCCGGACCCCTGCACGGAGGGGCGAACGAGGCCGTGCTGCAGATGCTGGCCGACATCCGCGACTCGGGCGAGGGCGTCGCCAAGTTCGTCGAGCGCGTCAAGCGCAAGGAGGACGGCGTCAAGCTCATGGGCTTCGGCCACCGCGTCTACAAGAACTACGACCCGCGTGCGCGCCTCGTCAAGGAGTCCGCCGACGAGGTGCTCGCCGGCCTCGGCGTGAACGACCCGCTGCTCGACCTCGCGAAGGAGCTCGAGCAGATCGCCCTCGAAGACGACTACTTCAAGGAGCGCCGCCTCTACCCGAACGTCGACTTCTACACGGGCGTCATCTACAAGGCCATGGGCTTCCCGACGCGCATGTTCACGGTGCTGTTCGCGATCGGCCGCCTGCCCGGCTGGATGGCGCACTGGCGCGAGATGAACCTCGATCCCCAGACGAAGATCGGCCGCCCGCAGCAGCTCTACGTGGGCGCGCCCGAGCGCAGGTACCCCGGCGCCTGAACCGGCTCGGCGGCCGGCATCGCCTCGCCGGCGACGGGGCGCGGCGACCGAGGGTCGAGGTGCACGCCCGCGAGCATGCACCGCACCGACCCGCCGGCGAGCTCGATCGTCGGCACGTCGAGCGGGAGCACGGTCGCAGTGCGCTCGATGACGGCGAGCTGAGTCGGCAGCAACGCGTCGAATGCTCGGCGCGACAGCGCGAGCACGCGGCCCTCACGTCCGCAGAGCTCCATCGCGTTGCCGCAGAACTCGGCGACCTGCGCGGCCGACAGCGGCACGACCTCCCGGCGGCCGCGACCGGCGAGCCGGTCGGCGATCTCCGCCCGGCGTGACGGCGACACGACCAGGTCCAGCCCGGCCAGGGCGAACTCGGAACCGACGCACATCAGCACGTTCGTGTGGTAGACCGGCACGCCCTGCGCGTCCACCGCGTCGAACACCATCGGCTCGTACCCGAAGTTCGTGCAGAACCGCTCGAGCGCCACCGGATCGGCACGATTCGAGCGCGCCGCGTAGGCGATCCGTCCCTCGTGGTCGAGCACCATCGCCCCGGTTCCCTCGAGGAAGACATCGTCGTACTCGAGGCCCGAGTAGTCGATGACGTCCTGTACCCGGTACATGGCCTTCAACGTCTCGACGATGTCGCTGCGACGTTCGCGGCGCCGATTCGGCGTGTACATCGGGTAGAGGGCGATGTGGCCGCCGGAGTGCGTCGAGATCCAGTTGTTGGGGAACACGCTGTCGGGGCGGTCGGATGCCTCGTCCTCGAACAGATGCACGGTGACGCCGGCATCCTCGAGGGCGGATGCCGCACGCGTGACCTCCTCGAATGCGGCCGCCGCGACCTCCGAAGGGTCGGCACCCGCGGCGCCGGCCTGGAACGCGTTGTCGGCGAGGGTCGCGGTGTTGGGGGTGAAGTGGTGGGGCCGCACCATCACGACCGCGGAAGGCGCTTGGACGGACATCGTCAGCCGACCGGCGAGAAGGCGCCCATGAGACCGAAGAGGTCCTTCGGGTCGTCGGGATCGGCCACGAGCTCGATACGCTGCTCGAACGCGGTGCCGGCGACGCGGTCGCGCACGAAGCGCAGGGCTGAGAAGTCCTCGATGGCGAACCCCACGGAATCGAACACGGTGATGTCCTCGGCACTGATGCGTCCAGGAGCACGCCCCGTGAGCACCTCCCACAGTTCGGTCACCGGGAAGTCGGCCGGGCGCTGCTGGATCTCGCCCTCGATGCGCGTCTGGGGGGCGTACTCCACGACGACGCTGCTGCGGTCGAGGATGGCCGCGTCGAGCTCGGTCTTGCCCGGGCAGTCGCCGCCGATTGCGTTGAGGTGCATGCCGGGTTGTACGAGCTCGTCGGCGACGACGGTCGCGCGCGCCTTGTCGGCGGTGCACGTCGTCACGATGTCGGCGCCGTCGAGGGCCTCGGCGGCGCTGCCCGCGACGTGGATGGCGAAACCGAGCGGCAGCAGGTTGCGCACGAGCTTCGCGATGGCGTCGGGGTCGACGTCGTAGACGCGGAGGCTCGTGATGCCGAGTGCGGTTCGGAAGGCGAGCGCCTGGAACTCCGCCTGGCTGCCGGTGCCGATCATCGCCATGACGGCGGAGTCGGGGCGGGCGAGCGACTTCGCTGCGAGGGCCGAGGTGGCGGCGGTGCGAAGGGCCGTCAGCACGGTCATCTCGGCGAGGAAGGTCGGATAGCCGTTGTGCACGTCGGCCAGGACGCCGAACGCGGTGACCGTCTGGTAGCCGCGCCCCGGATTCGATGGGTGGCCGTTCACGTACTTGAACGCGTAGGACTCCTGGTCGCTCGTCGGCATCAGCTCGATGACGCCGAACGGCGTATGGCTCGCGACACGGGCCGACTTCTCGAAGCTCTCCCACCGGCGGAAGTCGTGCTCGAGGTACTCGAGGATTCCGGCGATGACCGATTCGGTGCCCGTTCGGGCGATCCAGCCGACCATGCCGTGTACATCGACGAAACTCGTCATCACAGTCCTTTCACTTCGTGATACGAGAGTAGATTCCGACGATATGCAACGACAATGAGCGTTCTGTGCACGATTCGTCGAGGAAATGGCCAGTGTGAGAGCCTCAGCGATACCATGTGCGCATGGCATCCCTCGACGACCTAGACCGCAGGCTGTTGTCGGCGCTCCGGGAGGACGGACGGGCGCCGGTGGCCGAGCTCGCACGGCGGCTCGGTGTCGCACGGGCGACCGTGAACGGCCGCATCGACCGGCTCGTGGCATCCGGAACCATCGTCGGCTTCTCGGTGCGGGTGCGCGAGGAGCTCGACCCGCTCGCGATCCGCGCGATCTCTCTCATCGAGGTCGAGGGACGCACCACCGACCAGGTCATCCGGCGCCTGCGGGGCCTCCCCGAGGTGGTCGCACTGCACACGACGAACGGCGGGTGGGATCTGGTCGCCGAGCTCGCCACGGAGACGCTCGGCGGCTTCGATCGCGTGCTCGGCCGGATCCGCTCCATCGAGGGCGTCGTCAACAGCGAGACGAGCCTCCTGCTCAGCTCGGTGCTGCGCTAGGAATCGCCTCGGCTACTCGCCGCGCGGCCGAAGCTGGAGCGTGTCGCTCGCGGCGTCCTGCACCGCGGCGATCGTGAACGGCCAGTCGCGCAGCTCGCCCCGCTGCCACAGCGGTGCCTGGTCGGCGTAGTGCGCGTGGAACGCGTGCCCCGATGCGCCGGTGAGGTTGATCCACTGCGAGGCGTCGAAGTCGTCGAGGTCGACGATCATGCGCATGGAGGGCACCCAGTCGACCTCGTAGCCGAGGCTCGCGTCCCATCCGATCGCGTTCACGATCGAGGTGCCGCCGCCGAGCTCGTACGGGCCGCGGTTGAACAGCCACTCGATGGGCCCGATGCCCGCTTCGCCGAAGCTCTGGTTCGTGAGCGTGAGCGTGTGCAGTCGACCCCAGCGCCAGCTGCCGGGGTCGCCGCCCATGCGATCGGATGCCTCGCTCCACGCCGCGTCGAGCGCGTGCGCGATCGTCGCGTCCCGTCCCGTGACGCCCTCGGCCTCGTTCGTCCACCACGGGGACTCGGGCTCGCCGAGCAGGGTGCCGACCACGCTGAACCACCGGTCGCCGCCCTCGGGCCTCGTCCTCTCGGGCAGGCCGCCGAACATGTCGTCGAGCAGGTTGCGCCAGAACACCGCGAAGTACGCCGCCTGGGAGCTGTCGACGTCGGCGCGGCCGTTCCAGTCGGCGAGGAGCGCGGCGCCGCGGGCCGCGTCGCCGTCGAGGTCGAGCTCGGCGATCACCGGCAGGAAGGCCGCGGCGTTCGAGTCCGCGGTGTCGAGCTGCATCTGCGCGAGATCGGCGGCGGTGAGCTTCGCGCCCGCTGCGATGCGCTCCTCGAGCATGTGCTCGATGGCGGCGGCGCGGTAGCCGAGGTCCCAGTCCTGGGTGAGCGTGGGGCCGTTGGCGCTCACCGCGTTGTTCGCCGTCACGATGTAGCCGTGCGCGGGGTTCAGCACCGACGGAAGCGCGTCGAACGAGACGCTGCCGGTCCAGCCGTTCTCGCTCGTCCACCCGGGCAGCGGCATCGTGCCGTCGCCCGATCTCCTGATCGGGATCGTTCCGGGCGCCTGGTAGCCGATGTTCCCGTCGACGTCGGCGTAGACGAGGTTCTGGGCGGGCACGTCGAAGAGCGCGGCCGCCTGACGGAACCCGGCCCAGTCTCTCGCCTTGTTCAGATCGAAGATGGCCTGCGCGGTGGTGCCGGGCGTGAGCGCCGTCCACTGCAGGGAGACCTCGTAGTCTCCGTCGGGCGCACCGGATGCCGCGGGAAGACCGTCGGCGACGGCGGCGAAGTCCGCGCCGATGTCGGTGACGATGGGCCCGCGCGCGGTCGAGCGCACGGTCACGGTCACCGGATCGCCGCCGGCGACCTCGATCGTCTCCTCGCGGAGCGTCAGCGGCACCATCGCGCCGTCGAGTTCGTAGGCGTCGCCGTCGACGCGCTCGAGGTAGAGGTCGGCGACGTCGGGGCCGAGGTTCGTGAATCCCCAGGCGATGCGTTCGTTGTGACCGATGATCACGCCGGGAAGACCCGAGAACGTGTATCCCGCGACGTCGAATGCGCAGTCCGCGCGGATCGACGCGCAGTGCAGGCCCATCTGCGCCCAGATCGAGGGCATCGCGGGACCCAGGTGCGGATCGTTGGCGAGCAGCGGCATCCCGGACTCGGTGTGGGCGCCCGAGACGACCCACGAGTTCGAGCCGAGATCGCCGCCCTCGGGGCCGAGGAGCTCGGGCACCCCGTCGAGGAGGGCGCGCAGCGACGCCAGCGACGCTGCGTACTCGTCGGTCGCCCCGCCCGCGACCGCATCGCCCGTACCTGAGGAGGGAAGCGGCGTCACTGCGGATGCCGCGGGCGCGGGCGCGGCCATGCCGTCGACGATCGTCGGCATCTCGCCCCAGGCGAAGCCCGGGTGCAGGCGCGCGACCTCCTCGGGCGGAAGCTCGGTGGCGAGGAGCGCCCGGTCGATCTCGTCGCCGAGGTTGGAGCGGAGGTCCCAGGCCATCGCCTTCAGCCACGCGATCGAGTCGACCGGCGACCATGGTTCGGGGGCGTATCCGGGGTTCTGGAGGCCGAGGACGGCGTACTCGAGGGAGAGGTCGGCGCCGCCGCGCTCGGCGAGATAGGCGTTCACGCCCTCGGCGTAGGCGTCGTAGTACCTGCGCGTCAGGTCGTCGAGCATCGCGTACTCCTGCTCGGCGAGGCCCCGCCAGTCGAGCGTGCGGATGAACGTGTCGGTCGCGACCTGCGACTCACCGAAGAGCTCGGCGACGCGGCCGGCGGTGACGTGCCGGCGGAAGTCCATCTCCCAGAACCGGTCCTGCGCGTGCACGTAGCCCTGCGCGAAGAACAGGTCGTGGTCGGTCTCGGCGACGAGTTGCGGAATGCCGGCGTCGTCGCGGTAGACGGTGACGGCGGCCGTGATGCCGGGCACCTCGATGCGACCGCTGGTCGTGGGGAAGGACCGCTGCACGGTCCACCAGCCGAGGCCGGCGGCCACCACGGCGAGCACGAGCACGGTGACGAGCACGACCGTCAGGAACCTGAGGCCTCGGTGCCTGCGGGTTCTCGGTGCGTCGGTGCCCACGTCGCTCCTTCGTGATGGCGCATGGCGATGACCGCGCGCGGGCGGCCTGAGCACCCACTGTAGTCGACGGCGCCGTCGTCGGCCCCGCGGCCCCGCCCGGCCGACCGGGTCAGGCGTGCAGGGCCGCGTTCAGGGCGACGCCGTCGCCCGTGCGGGAGAGCACTTCGACCTGTCCGTTGAGGGAGTTGCGGCGGAACAGCAGGTTCGGCACGCCTGAGAGCTCGACGGCCTTCACCGAGCGCGGGCGTCCCTTCGGCGCACCCACGACGACGACCTTGGTGCCCGCCGTGACGTAGAGGCCGGCCTCCACGACGGAGTCGTCGCCGATCGAGATGCCGATGCCCGAGTTCGCGCCGAGCAGGGCGCGCTCGCCGATTGCGACGCGCTGCGTGCCGCCCCCCGAGAGCGTGCCCATGATCGAGGCGCCGCCGCCGATGTCGCTTCCGTCGCCCACGACGACGCCCTGAGAGATGCGTCCCTCGACCATCGAGGCGCCGAGGGTGCCGGCGTTGAAGTTCACGAAGCCCTCGTGCATGACGGTCGTGCCGGGCGCGAGGTGGGCGCCGAGGCGCACCCGCGCGGCATCCGCGATGCGGACCCGCTGGGGCGTGACGTAGTCGAGCAGTCGGGGGAACTTGTCGAGGCTCGTCGCGTGGATGCCGGCGCGCTGGAGCGTGGGGCGCAGCCGGTCGAAGTCTGCCGGATGCACCGGCCCCGCGTTCGTCCAGACGACGGCGGGCAGGTGCGCGAAG
Organism: Agromyces sp. NPDC058484; assembly: GCF_042720415.1. NCBI lineage: Bacteria > Bacillati > Actinomycetota > Actinomycetes > Micrococcales > Microbacteriaceae > Agromyces > Agromyces sp. NPDC058484. The sequence goes on from NZ_JBHXMP010000004.1 coordinate 72,073, forward strand.
ACGCCGTCGAGGTTCACCTCGTTGGGGCGCACGAGCAGATGCGAGAGCAGGTGCAGCCGCAGGTAGGCGTCGGCGGTGCCCGCGGGTGCCGCGTCGAGTTCGATCGACACCGTCACGGCCTCGACGGACACACCACGCCGCTCGTCGCCGCCGGCGAGCGCGTCGAGTTCGACGGGCACGGCGGATGCGTCGGGGGCGCCCAGCGCGGGCGCGGGGTACCAGGTGTCGAGCACGGTGCCGTCGGCGGCGACCGTCGCGAGCCCGTGACCCCAGGCCGTACGGAGGGCAGGGCGGGAGGCGGTGTCGGTGGAGGGCATTACTCCAGCGTATCGGCGAGCGACGGCGGATGCCGCGGCATCCGTAGACTTCCAGCATGCCGCCTCTCGACACGCCCACGCCCGCGCTCGACCTCACCGCGGACTCGGTGGCGATCACCCAGGCCATCTGCGACGTGCCGAGCGTCTCGGGCGACGAGACCCGGCTCGCCGACCTCATCGTCGACGCGCTCGCCGGGGCATCCCACCTCGAGATCATCCGAGACGGCGACACGATCGTCGCCCGCACGAACCTCGGACGCGATCGCCGCGTGGTGATCGCCGGACACCTCGACACGGTGCCGATCAACGCCAACGTGCCGACGCGGTTCGAGACCATCGACGGGCAGCGCTACCTCTGGGGGCGCGGCACTGTGGACATGAAGGCGGGCGTCGCGGTGCAGCTGAAGCTCGCGCTCGAACTCGCCGAGCCCGTCGTCGACCTGACCTGGATGTGGTACGACCACGAGGAGGTCTCGGCCGAGCTGAACGGGCTCGGACGGTTGGCACGCCACCGTCCCGACCTGTTCGCCGGCGACTTCGCGATCCTCGGCGAGCCGTCCAACGGGCGGGTCGAGGGCGGCTGCAACGGCAACTTGCGCGTCGAACTGCGCACCTACGGGCTGCGAGCGCACTCCGCGCGCAGCTGGGTGGGCGAGAACGCGATCCACAAGCTCGCGCCCGCGCTCGAACGGCTCGTGGCCTACGAGCCCGCGACGATCGAGGTCGACGGCCTCGCCTACCGCGAGGGGCTGAACGCGGTCGGCGTCACGGGCGGCATCGCCGGCAACGTCATCCCCGACGAGGCAATGCTGCACGTGAACTACCGTTTCGCGCCGAACCGCACGGTGGCCGATGCGATCGAGCACGTCTCGGCGCTCTTCCCCGAGTACGACCTGACCGTCGTCGACGAGGCCGAGGGGGCGCGTCCAGGGCTCGACGATCCGCTCGCACAGCAGTTCGTGCGCGCAGTGGGCGGCGAGGCGAAGCCGAAGTACGGGTGGACGGATGTCGCGCGCTTCAGCGCACTCGGAATCCCCGCGGTGAACTTCGGCCCCGGCGATCCGCTCAAGGCCCACGCCGACGACGAGCGCGTGGCGTGCGACCAGATCCTGTCGTGCGAACGCGCCCTGCGCGAGTGGCTCACCGGCGCGGTCTGAGCGCCCGACCGTGACCGACGCGCCGATCGAGCGGGAGCGGGATCCGCTCCGCGCGACGCGGTGGTCGCCGCGCGTGCGGTGGCGTCTCATGCCGTGGTGGGCGAAGGTCGTGCTCGTCTACGCGGCGGCACGCGCGGTCACGACCGTGTTCGTGCTCGCCCTCGCGAGCGTGCAGGAGGCGAACGCGTGGACCGGGGCTCGTCCGGGGTACTTCGAGTACGCGAACCTGTGGGACGCGCGCTGGTACCAGGTCATCCTGCTCCGCGGCTACCCGTCGGAGCTGCCGCTCACCGACGCCGGGCAGGTCGCCGAGAACGCGTGGGCGTTCCTGCCGGTGTATCCGGCCCTGGTGGGCGTCGTCATGTGGTTCGGCGTGCCGTGGAACGTGGCATCCGTCATCATCGCCGTCGCGGCCGGCCTCGGTGCCGCGCTCGTCTTCCACCGGCTGATGTCGCGGTTCCTGGAGCCCGACCGGGCACTGTTCGCCGTCCTGCTGTTCTGCGTCGCGCCGGTGGCGCCGATCATGCAGTTCGGGTACGCCGAATCGCTCGGATTCCTCTGGCTCGCGCTCGCCCTGTTGCTGCTCGTCGACCGGAGGTACGGCTGGCTCGTCCCGGTGATCGCCGTGTGGTCGTTCACGCGGCCCGGGGCCCTCGCATTCGCGCTGACGCTCGTGCTGCACTGGGGATGGCGCTGGCTGCGGCGGGAACGGGAGGGGTTCCCGATGCGCGAACGCGTGCTCGTGGCATCCGTCGCCGTGTTCGCCGGCCTCGCCGGCCTCGCGTGGCCCGCCATCGTCTGGACGGTGACCGGCGACCTCCGCGGCTACACCGACACGGAGCTCGCGTGGCGGTCGGCGTACATCGGCTACCACGAGCTCGTGCCGTTCACGGGCTGGTTCCAGTCGGGCGACTGGTGGCTGGGGCAACCGCTGGGCACGATCGCCGTCGTCGCGGTCGTCGTGGCGTTCGCGCTCGCCGTCGCGTCGCCGGCGGTGCGGCGGCTGGGTGTCGACATCCGGCTCTGGACGGTGAGCTACGCCCTGTACCTGCTCGCCGTCTTCTTTCCGCAGTCGAGCACGTTCCGGATCCTCGCCCCGATGTTCCCGCTGCTGGGCGCGCTGGCACTGCCGAGGGCGCGTTGGTACCGCTGGGGCGTCGTCGTCGCCTTCCTCGCGATGCAGATCGGGTGGCTCCTGATCTGCTGGGGCATCGACGGACGAGACTGGACCCCGCCCTGATCAGCGGATTTCCCAGCGCCGCTTCGGATAGCCGATAATGGAACGGTCAGCGACGAAAGGGGTAGCTCAATGGCGGCCATGAAGCCACGCACTGGAGACGGGCCTATGGAGGCTGTGAAGGAGGGTCGCCTCATCATCGTGCGGGTTCCGCTCGAGGGCGGTGGTCGTCTGGTCGTCTCGGTGAACGACGCTGAAGCCAAAGAGCTCTACGACGTCCTCGGCGGCGTCGTGAATCCCGCCTGACGATGCATCCTGCCTGACACGAGGTCAGGCACCCAGCTTCACGATCTGGAGCAGGCCGTCTCCCGCGGGGGAGACGGCCGTCGCCACCGCGGTCGACCCCGCGAGCTCCGCGATGAGCTCCCGGAACGCGGTGGCCGCGTCGTCGCGCCGTGCGGGGTCGGCGACGCGTCCCTTCCAAAGCGCACGCGCGACGAGCACGGAACCGCCCGGCTTGGCGAGGCGCAGGCCGTGCTCGACGTACTCGATGACCGACGGGCCGTCGGCGTCGATCAGGACGACGTCGTAGGAGCTCTCGTTCATGCGGGGGAGCACCTCGCTCGCACGTCCGGCGATGAGCCGCACGCGGGCCGGTGCGATGCCCGCCTCCGCGAAGTGCTCGCGCGCGTACTGCTGGTACTCGTTCTCGGTGTCGATCGAGGTGAGCATCGCGTGGCGCACGGTCTGCAACATCCAGAGTCCCGAGACTCCGACGCCCGTGCCGACCTCGATGATCGACTCGGCGCCCGCGGCTGCGGCGATGAGCGCGATCTGCGCGCCCACCGCGGGCGAGACAGGGTCGATGCCCAGTTCGAGCGACTGCTGTCTGGCCTTCACGACCGCATCGGTCTCGACGACCGCTTCGTCGACGTACTTCCAGTTCAGGTCTCGATCGGACACGTGGCGACTCCCGGTGAATGCTCTCGACCCCATAGCCTACGGGCCTCCTGCGCACGTCACCGGCACGCCTCGCCGCCTACTATCCTGTAGAGGTGTTCGGTCTGACGTTCGAGAAACTCCTCATCATCGGGGTGATCGCCGTCTTCCTGCTCGGGCCCGAGCGTCTTCCGCACTACGCTGCACAGCTCGGGCGCTTCGTACGTTCCATGCGCGACATGGCGAACGGCGCGAAAGACCGCGTGCGCGACGAGATGGGCCCCGACTTCGACGACGTCGACTGGAAGAAGCTCGACCCTCGTCAGTACGACCCGCGCCGCATCATCCGCGAGGCGCTCACCGACGTCGATCCCTTCGCCGAGCCGGCGAAGCCCGTCGTGGCACGCGCGGCGGTGAACGAGAACTCCGCGTACCTCCAGCGCAAGCGCAAACGAGAGGCCCTCGGCGCGGGGGAGCCGGCGCCGTTCGACTCCGAGGCGACCTGATCAGCGGCGCCGCACCGCGCGGAGCACGCGGGCGAGCAGCAGGAACGGCCCCGACAGCACGGCGAACTCGCCCGACGTGCGCGGCAGCTGGAGCAGCCCGGTCGAACGTGACACGGTGACGGGTTCGACGAAGCGCATGAGCCCCTCCGGGCCGTTGCGACGACCCACGCCCGAGGCCTTCATCCCGCCCATCGGCGCGTCCACCGAGGCGAACGTGCCGCGGTAGCCCTCGTTGACGTTGACGCTCCCGGCCTCGAGGGCGTCGGCGACGCGACGACCCCGGAGCGCCGACCGCGTGAGCACCGAGGCGTTCAGGCCGTACTCGCTCGCGTTCGCCGCGAGGATCGCCTCCTCCTCGCTGTCGACGATGTAGAGGGAGGCGATGGCGCCGAAGGTCTCCTCGGCGTGCACGCGCATCTCGGGGGTGACCCCGGTGAGCACGGTGGGCTGGAAGAACCAGGGCCCGACGTCGGGACGGCGGCGACCCCCGGCGAGCACCGTCGCGCCCTTGGCGAGCGCGTCGTCGAGGTGCGTCTCGACGCGTTCGAGCTGGGCGCGGCTCGCCAGTGACCCGAAGTCGGTCGTGTAGTCGAGGGAGGACCCGAGCGCTGCCGCGTCGACCCGGTCGACGAGCGCCCGCGTGAACGGGCCGGCAACCGCGCGATGCACGTAGATGCGCTCGATCGACACGCAGAGCTGCCCCATCGCCGAGAAGCACGCGTACGCGGCATCCGCTGCGGCCTGCTCGGGGTCGACGTCGTCGAGCACGAGCATGGCGTTCTTGCCGCCGAGCTCGAGCGAGGCGCCGACGAGCCTGCGACCGGCCTTCTCGGCGATCCTGCGGCCCGTCGCGGTCGAGCCGGTGAAGCAGATGTAGTCGGCGTGGTCGGTGAGGGTCTCGCCGACCTCGCTCGCCTCGCCGGCGACGACGGCCCAGAGCGCCTCGGGGACGCCAGCGTCGACGAACGCGCGTCGCAGCGCGAGGATGGAGAGCGCGCCCTGGTCGTCGGCCTTCTGCACGACCGCGCAGCCGGCCGCGAGGGCGGGCACCACGTCCATCGCGGCGAGGCTGAGGGCGAAGTTCCACGGGGTGATGACCCCGGCGACGCCCTTCGGGCGGTACCGCACGCGGGTCGTCGTCACGACGGGGACGCCAGCGCGTCGTCGCCGCCCTCGGAGCACCCGCCGGGCCGCGAGGGCGTTGTAGCGGGTAACGGATGCCGCCTGGAAGAGCTCCTCGAGCGCCTGGCCCCTGGTCTTGCCGCTCTCGAGTTGCACGAGGTCGAGCAGGAGCTCGCGCCGGTCGAGCAGCAGGTCGTGCGCTCGGAGGAGCACGCGCCGGCGCTCCGCGAAGCCGGCGCGCGCCCAGGCGAGCTGGGCGAGGCGCGCCCGTGCGATCGCGTCGCGCACGTCGTCGGAGCTCGATCGGGGCAGCTCGTGCAGGGTCTCTCCCGTCGACGGGGTGGGGATCGCGGCGGTGTCGGAGCCCGAGGCGACGACGTCGTCGGCAAGGCTCGCGAACAGTTCGGGGGAGGCCGTGGAGGCGCGCATTGGCACAGTCTAGGTCAACTGACCCACTTCGCCCAGGCCGGGCACGCGACGTGAGCGTGTGGGTGTGCGAGGTCAACCCGCGGGTGGCGTCGCCAGCCCGCAGCGCTCGACGTAGTACGCGTACAGCTCCGCCTTCAACCCGTCGTCCGACGGCACGTCGAGGCGCCCGGCGCTGCCGTCGCTCGTCTCGACCTCGAACGGCAGGATCGTGCCGCGCTTGTCGTCGGCGATCGCGTGCGCGTCGCACCGGGCGGGACGCACCGGCAGGCTGATCGTGAGCGGCGGGTCGCCGGCGGCGACGTCGAGTCCGAGGGGCCAGTCGACGCCGTCCTCCGCGCTCAGGAGGGTCGTGCCGTACACGCGCTCGATCCGCATCGAAGCGGCGCCGGCGCCGCCTTGAGCTTCTCGAGCGGATGCCGCGGGCACGATCTCCACGTCGATGAACGCGCGCCGCCCGGCTCCCGTGCCCGTGGAGCGGAGATGCTCGGGCATCACGATCTCGGCGACCTCCGCGACCGATTCGCCGAGGCAGTCGGCGGCGTTCACCCGCGAGATCGTGTCGAACGGGTCGTCGGCGGTGAGCCGGGCCTCGCCGTCGACGCCCGTGGTGCGGAAGGCGACGTCGACGACGACGGGACCGGGCTCGGCGTCGCAGGCGCTCCCAGGCAGGTCGAGCCGCACCGCGATCGCGTCGCCGGCGGCCAGTTCGAACGGCTTCGATCGCTCGAGGCCGGGTTCGAGCGTCGGGGTCTCGACCGTGAATCCCTCGATGGCGACCGGCTCGGCGCCGGTGTTCTCGAAGCGCACGACGAGCCGGCGTTCGACGACGTCGAGGCGCCCCTGCCGGAGCGAGACGGCGAGGCCGTCGGGCGACGCGGGCGCCGCGGGCGCGCCCGTGCACGCGACGAGACCGATCGGCACGGTCGCGAGGGCCGCGACGAGCGCGATCGAACGGATGAGGCGGGCGCGGGGCATCCGTCTCATGCTTTGTTCACCGCACCGACACGTCGAGGCGGCGGCCGCCGAGCGACCGGGGGAGTGCCGCGAGGCGGGCGGCGACCTCCTCGATGGCGCGGGCGGCCGGGTCGTCGGGCGCCGAGAGCACCACGGGCGCACCCGCGTCGCCGCCCTGGCGCAACGCGATGCTGAGCGGCACGCTCGCGAGCAGCGGCACGGGAGACGCCTGCCCCTCGGAGAGCCGCTCGGCGACGATCCCGCCGCCGCCCGACCCGAACAGCTCGATCAGGTCGCCACTCGGACCGGCGAAGCCCGCCATGTTCTCGACGACGCCGACGATGCGCTGCCCCGTCTGGCGGGCCACGACGCCCGAGCGCTCGGCGACGTCGGCGGCGGCGGGCTGCGGCGTGGTCACCACGACGACCTCGGCGTTCGGCAGCAGCTGCCCGAGCGAGATCGCGACGTCGCCGGTGCCCGGCGGCAGGTCGACGAGGAGCACGTCGAGGTCGCCGAAGTACACGTCGGTGAGGAACTGGTTGAGGGTGCGGTGCAGCATCGGCCCCCGCCAGGCGACGGCGACGGATGACGCGCGCCCGCCGGGCTCGGTCGGCTCGACGAACATGCCGATCGAGATGACCTTCACGCCGTGCGCGACGGGCGGCAGGATCATCTCGTCGACGCGGGTGGGGCGCGGGGCGTTCCCGTGCTCGTCGACGAGGCCGAGCAGGCCCGGGATCGAGAAGCCGTGCACGTCGGCGTCGACGAGCCCGACCGAGAGCCCGCGCGCCGCGAGCGCGACGGCGAGGTTCGCCGTGATCGTCGACTTGCCCACACCGCCCTTGCCGCTCGTGACGGCGATCACCCGGGTGAGGCTGCCCGGTCCGAACGGGTTGCCGCGCGCCGCCTTGCCGCCGCGGAGCCGTTCGGTGAGCGCTGCACGCTGCTCGGGCGTCATGACCGAGAGGGTCACGTCGGCGTTGCCGGGCCCCGCGACCGTCTCGGCCGCCTGGCGCACGTCTCGTTCGATGCGGTCGCTGGCGGGGCATCCGACGATCGTCAACCGGATCACGACCTGAACTCGGCCGTCGTCACCGGCGCTCACCGACTCCACCATGTCGAGTTCGGTGATGGGCTTGCGGATCTCGGGGTCGATGACGCCCGCGAGCGCGGCGCGCACGCCCTGCTCGAGCGAGCCGACGTCAACCGGGGGCATGGTCGGTCGCCTCCTCCTCGTCGCGTCGATCGAGCTCCTCGAGCGCTGCCCTGAGCTCGGCCCGGATGAAGTCCTTCGAGGCGAGGTCTTTCACGGCGAGCCGCAGGGCGACGACCTCGCGGGCCAGGTACTCGGTGTCGGCGAGGTTGCGTTCGGCGCGCTGCCGGTCCTGCTCGATCTGCACGCGGTCGCGGTCGTCCTGCCGGTTCTGCGCGAGCAGGATCAGCGGGGCGGCGTAGGAGGCCTGCAGTGAGAGCATGAGCGTCAGTGCGGTGAAGCCGATCGCGATCGAGTCGAATCGCAGCGGTTCGGACGCGAACGTGTTCCACGCCATCCAGCCGACCGCGAACACGGTGAGCCCGACCAGGAATCCCGGCGTGCCCATGCCGCGCGCGACCCACTCGGTGAAGCGCCCGAACCGGTCGTTGTCGCCCGAACCCCGGAAGGCCGGGGATCGGCGGATGCCCTTCGGGGTGTCGAACCGGCGGTCTTCGACGTCAACGCGTGCCATCTCCTGCCCTCCTTCCATGCGGGATCGGGATGCTGCCTGTCGTCAACTGGGCCCGCGCAGCCGCGCGGCGCCCCACCTCGCCCTCGTCGGGATGACTTCGCCAGTCATCTGGCAGCAGGTAGTCGAGCACGTCGTCAATCGTCACCACCCCGACGAGTCGGTGCTTCTCGTCGACGACCGGCACCGAGACGAGGTCGTAGCTCGCGAGGATGCGGCTGACCTCCGCGGCGGAGGTGTCGGAGCGGACGGGCTCGAGGCCCTGGTCGATGAGGGTGCCGAGGCGCTCGTGCGGCGGGTAGCGGAGCATCCGCTGGAAGTGCACCATGCCGAGGAACCGGCCGGTCGGCGGCTCGTAGGGCGGAAGGGTGACGCACACGGCCGCGCCGAGCGCCGGCGGCAGGTCGTGCCGGCGGATGAGCGCGAGCCCCTCGGCCACGGTCGCGTCGGCCGACACGATGATCGGCTCGGGCGTCATGAGGCCGCCCGCGGTGTCGGGGCCGTAGGAGAGGAGGAACCGCACGTCGTCGGCCTCCTCGGGCTCCATGAGCTCGAGGAGGTGCTCGCCGCGCTCCTCGGGGAGCTGGGCGATGAGGTCGGCCGCGTCGTCGGGCTGCATGTGGTCGAGCACGTCGGCCGCGCGATCGTCACCGAGGCCCGAGAGGATCTCGACCTGATCGGACTCGGGCATCTCCTCCAACACGTCGGCGAGACGGTCGTCGGGCAGCTCCTCTGCGACCTCCTGGCGGCGTTGCGCGGGCAGGTCGAGGAGGGTGTTCGCGAGGTCGGCCGGCTTCAGCTCGGAGTACGTCGCGATGAGCCGCTCGGCCGACTGCGCCTCGCCGCTCGCCGAGAGCTCGCGCACCTCGCGCCAGGTGACGTAGGCCGACTGGCCCTTCGAGAACGGCGAGGCGCCCTTGGGCCGGCGCACGAACAGCTGGTCGACCTCCCAATCGCCCTGCTCGCGCTCCTCGATCGCGACGTCTTCGATGGTCGCCTCGCCCGTGCCGTCGTTGAAGACGACCTTGCGGCCGAGCATCTCGGCGATGACCCGAACCTCGCCGCCGCGCTGCTCGAATCGGCGAAGGTTGATGAGCCCGGTCGTGATGATCTGCCCGCCGCCGATCGAGGTCACGCGCCCGATCGACACGAACACGCGGCGCTTGCCCGGGATCTCGACGATGAGCCCCACCACGCGCGGCGGGTCATTCCTGCGGTACACGACGAGCACGTCGCGCACCTTGCCGACCCGGTCGCCGGCGGGGTCGAAGACGGCGCACCCGGCGAGTCGGGCGACGAAGACTCTCGTGGCGCTCACGCTACCAACTTAGCCCCCGCCGTCCGTTTCCCGGCCGTTCCGGCCAGGGCCGGCGGGCCCCGTGGGACAATGGCCGGGTGAGCACCCAATCCCCGTTCGGCGGACGCCTGGCCCGCGCGTTTCCCACGCTTCCCAAGGGCGAGACCATTGCGAGTTTCGAGACGTATGCCGAGGCGCAGGCCGCCGTCGACACGCTCGCGAAGGCGGCGTTCCCCGTGAAGGAGCTCGCGATCGTCGGCACCGGGCTGACGAGCGTCGAGCGCATCACCGGCACGCTGAGCTGGGGGCGGGCGGCCGGTGCCGGCGCGCTTTCGGGAGCGTGGTTCGGCACGTTCCTCGGCCTGCTGTTCTTCATCTTCGCCCCCACGGGCGCCTCGCTCGGCATCCTCATCTCCGCGGTGCTCATCGGCGCCGGATTCGGGATGATCTTCAGCGTCGTCTCGTACTCGGTCAACCGCAGGCGCCGCGACTTCACCTCGGTCGCGCAGGTGCTCGCCACCAGGTATGCGATCGTCACGGAGTCGGCGCACGCCGAACGGGCCCGGTCGGTGCTCGGCGTCGGCGCGCCCGAGGAGGCGCCTCCCGCCGCCCCGTCGGCGTCGTCGCGGCCCATGAGCTACGGCGAGGCGACGGATGCCGCACGCCGAGCGGCCTCGGCGGAATCCGCCGAGTCAGCTCGCCCTGCTCGGCCGCGCTACGGCGAGTTCGCCCCGTCGTCCGAGGAGACGGATGCCGCGGCATCCGCTGCCCCCGACGACGAGGCCGAACGGCCCGCGTCCGACCGCTGACGGCCGCGCGGCCTCAGGAATCGGCAGTGGGGACGCGCGCGAATCCTGCCTGTAGCCCGTGTACGACGACTCGTGCGTCCTCACCGAGCAGGTCGGCCTTCCGTCGCAACTGGTGCAGCGCGGTCTCGCTCGGCTCGCCGTACACCTCGATCAATCGCAGGTCGATGAACTGCGCCAACTTGCGGAACTGCGGGCCACCGATCTCCAGGTGCAATTCCAACGACGCGGAGTCGGGGTGGACGGCGACGACGGTCATGGCCGAAGCCTGCTCATCGATGTAGAAGCCGTAGGAGATGAGTTGCGGCTCGTGCTCGTCGACGAATCCGACCAAGTCGGGGATGCCCTTCCTGACCTCCGCGAGCCTGCCCGGTCTGATCTGGGAGTGGTCGATGTACACGAGTGGTTCGGCCATGGCGCTACCTCCGTTTGCGGTCGGTCAGATGGTGCCACCAACGCCGGAAACGTGCGCGTCAGGGTCTCGAGATCGGCGTGCCAGTGGGCTGCGAGCACCTGCTGCCCAATGTAGACCGGAGGGATATCGACCGCCAGAGTCGGCGCACTTCCAGCTTCGCGATATATCGTGTCCACATGGTGACGCAGCGGGAGGTCGAGCGCGAGATCGCCGAGGGCGAGCGGCCCGATCGGCCGATTCGGCGGATGCTCCGGGGCATCCGTCACCGCATCGACCGGCGCCCAGTGCTGCGTCGCACCTACCGCGCGTTGGTGGGCGTACTCGGCGGGGTGATCGCAGTGGGCGGGCTCTTCCTCGTGCCGCTGCCCGGGCCGGGATGGCTCATCGTATTCCTCGGCCTCGCGATCCTCGGCACCGAGTTCGCGTGGGCGAAGCGTCTGGCCGCGTTCACGAAGCGGCAGCTCACCCGATTCTGGGCGTGGTGGCAGGCGCGGCGGGCCGCGCGCGGCACGACCTGATCGCCACGTGTGCAGTCCTCGCCCGATTCGGGGCGGGACGTGCACTCTCGATGCGCCGCGAGCGTGATGTGATCGCCGAAAGCGCAGTCCTCGCCCGATTCGGGGCGGGATGTGCACTCTCGATGCGCCGCGTGCGTGGTGTGATCGCCGAGAGTGCAGTCCTCGCCCGATTCGGGGCGGGATGTGCACTCTCGATGCGCCGCGTGCGTGGTGTGGACGCCGAGAGTGCAGTCCTCGCCCGATTCGGGGCGGGATGTGCACTCTCGATGCGCCGCGTGCGCGATGTGATCGCCGGGAGCGCAGTCCCCGTCCATCAGCGGGCGGGGACTGCACACTCGTGGGAGCCGGAGCGGAAGTCGGTCAGGACGCGCGGCCGCGCACCCACGCCTCGACCTCGTCGGCCGTGCGCGGGATCGCCGCCGAGAGGTTCTCGGCGCCGTCGGCGGTGACCAGGATGTCGTCTTCGATGCGCACGCCGATGCCGCGGAACTCCGCGGGCACCGTGAGATCGTCGGCCTGGAAGTAGAGGCCCGGCTCGATCGTGAACACCATGCCCGCCTCGACGACGCCGTCCATGTACATCGAGCGGCGCGCCTGCGCGCAGTCGTGCACGTCGAGGCCCAGGTGGTGGCTCGTGCCGTGCACCATGTAGCGGCGGTGGAACTGGTTCTCGGGCTCGAGCGACTCCTCTGCGCTCACCGGCAGGAAGCCCCACTCCGCCGTCTTGCGCGCGATGACCTCCATGGCGGCGGCGTGCACCTCGCGGAACACGATGCCGGGCCGCACGATCGCGAACGCGGCATCCGCTGCTTCGAGCACGGCCTCGTAGACCTTGCGCTGCACGTCGGAGAAGGTGCCGTTCACGGGGAACGTGCGCGTGATGTCGGCGGTGTAGTAGCTGTCGCGCTCGACGCCGGCGTCGAGCAGCACGAGGTCGCCGGGCACGACGGGGCCGTCGTTGCGGGTCCAGTGCAGGATCGTGGCGTGTGGGCCGGCTGCGGCGATCGAGGCGTAGCCGACGTCGTTGCCGTCGAGCCGGGCGCGCGTGGCGAACACGCCCTCGATGACGCGCTCGCCGCGCACCTCGGCGGTGATGCGGGGGAGCTCCTCGATCACCTCGGTGAAGCCGCGCTGCGTGGCGTCGATGGCCGCGCGCAGCTCGGCGACCTCGAACTCGTCCTTCACGAGGCGCAGCTCGGAGAGCACCCGGGCCAGCTCGGCGTCGGGTTCGTGTTCGCCGCCGACCTCGATCGAGAACGGGGCATCCGCGGCGTTCGTCGAGAGCGCCGCTTCGGCGGCGAAGCGGATGCGGGCGTGGTCGACGCGCTCGGTGACGGCCGCGTCGGCCTCGCGGAGCACGAGGGTGGCGGTGTCGACCGCGTCGATCACGTGGTCGAGGTCGCCGATGCCGCGCGTGGCGATCGCGAGGTCGGCGGCGACGTGCGCGAGCGAGGGGCGCGGGCCGATCCAGAACTCGCCGATCGCCGGGTTGGCGTAGAACTCCTCGGAGTCGCGGCCGGCGCGCTCGCGGAAGTAGATCGTGGCGTCGTGGCCGTCGCCGGCGGGTTCGAAGACGAGCACGGCCCCGGGCTCGGAGTCGGAGCCCCAGCCCGTGAGATGGGCGAACGCCGAGTGCGCGCGGAACGGGTACTCGGTGTCGTTCGCCCGCTGCTTCATGTCACCTGCCGGAACGATGAGACGGATGCCGGTGAACGCCGCCGAGACCTTCGCCCGGCGCGCGGCGGCGAAGGCGGCCTGCTCGCGGGCGGGCGGGAGCGTCTCGTCGCGCTCGGCCCAGCCGCTGCCGATGAAGTGCTTGAAGCCCTCAGAACTCGGTGTCGTCGAGCGATTCGCGTTGCGGCCGGTCTCCTCCGCGGTCGTCTCGGTCGCGGTCGTCTCGGTGCCGTCGGGTGCGGTGCCGTCGGGCACGGTGGTCGTGGAGGTGTCGGTCGAGTTCGCCATGCCGTCCATTCTCGCACCGTCGCGCCTCGTTCCCAGAGCTTGTCGAAGGGAGCAGCCCCGCTTCGACGAGCTCAGCGAACGACAGGCGACAGCGTCGCCACGACCGGGCGGTGGTCGCTGCCCGCTCCGTCGTGCTCGCCGAGCACGCGGAAGGCGTCGACCCGCCATCCGGGCGTGGCCAGCACGTGGTCGATGGGGCTGCCGAACAGCTCGGGAAGGTCGGTCGGCCAGGTGCCGAGCGCGCCGGCCCCGGCCTGCACCGCGGCATCCCGGCACCGCCCGAGGTCGCCGCCGTCGGCGCCCCGGCCGGCGAAGTGGTCGACGGTCGCGTTGAAGTCGCCCGCCATGATCACGTTCTCGCCCGCGCACTGTTCGGCCAGCCAGTCGAGGTCGCTTCGCCAGTTGCGCAGCTCCCAGCGGATGGGGGCCACCGCGTGCACCGCGACGATGCGCGGCCCGTCGCCGTCGACGGGGTCGGCGACGATCGTCGGGAGCGTGTTCGTGTTGCCGGGCGGCCCCGGGACGAGGTCCGACACGACCCGGTAGTCGCCGAGCTCGGGCGAGATGAGGATCGTCGTCGAGCGGGCCTTCGCGACCTCGTCGAACGCCACCGTGTGCACCCACATCGGGCTGCCGCCCTCGCGCATCGCGATCGCGACCTCCTCGCCGAGCGGAACCGTGGTCTCGGGCAGCACGACGACATCGGCCCCCTCGTCGAGGGCGAGGCCCGCGATCGTCGACGCCTCGGGCACCTCGCCGAGGGTGTTCCAAGACAGTACGGTGACGGATGCCGCGTCGTTTGCGACATCCGACCCGCCCGTGCCGCGCACGGCGAGCACCGCCACGTTCCCGGCCGCGAAGAGGGCGAGCACGACGGCCATCGCGAGACCGAAGCGACGGGTCGCGCGTGGGATCGCGAGGAGCCCGAACCCGACGGCGGCGACGATGCCGCACGCCGCGGCCACGCCGCGCAGGGCGACGACGTGCGCGGCCACCCACTGGTTCTGCAGCCCGAACCCCTGCGGCCAGACGAGCACCGCGGCGAGGGCCGCGGTGCCGAGCACGACGGCCCAGCCGAGGATGCGGGGGAGCATTCCACCAACCCTAGGCGAGGCTCGGGCGTGCAGGCCGAGGCGGCGCCGCCGATCCGCTGGGAGTCGGGGGTGAAGATGCCGCGACTAGCATGAGGGGATGCCCGAAGCCCCCGCCGTCGTCGGCGAAGCCGACCTGCACGCGCACTCGACGGTGTCGGACGGAACGGAATCGCCCGCGCGCCTCATGCGGCAGGCCGCGGCCGCGGGGCTCTGGGGCGTCGCGCTGACCGACCACGACGCGACGACAGGGTGGGCCGAGGCCGCGGCCGCGGTGCCCGAGACGGGCGTCGTGCTGATTCCGGGCATGGAGTTCTCCACGCGGGAGGGCTTCACGAGCGTGCACATGCTCGCGTACCTGATCGATCCCCTCCACGAGGGGCTGCTCGCCGAGACCGCGCGCATCCGCGAGTCCCGTCTCACGCGTGCCGAGGAGATCGTGCGGCGCATCGGGCGCGACTACGACCTCAGTTGGGACGACGTGCTCGCCCAGACCATCGAGGGTGCGACCATCGGCCGGCCGCACATCGCCGACGCGCTGGTCGCCCGGGGTCACGTGGCGACGAGGTCGGCGGCGTTCGACGGCATCCTGCACCCGCGCACCGGATACGCGCAGCCGCACTACGCACCCGACCCGCTGACCGCCGTGCGCCTGATCCGGGCGGCCGGCGGGGTGCCGGTGCTCGCCCACCCCGGCACCCGGGGAGCCCACCGGGTCATCCCGCCCGAGCGCCTCGCGCGGCTCGTCGACGCCGGGCTCTTCGGGCTCGAGATCGACCACCCCGAGAACCGCGACGACGCGAAGCCGCAGCTGCGCGAGCTGGCGCGGCGGTTCGGGCTCGCCGTCACGGGGTCGAGCGACTACCACGGCGCGGGCAAGCCCAACCGGCTCGGCGAGTGCCGAACCGCGCGCGACGTGGTGGAGCGGATCATCGCCGAGGGCTCGGGTTCGTCGCCCGTCACGCCGTAGGTCGAATCAGCGGATGCCGCGGGGCTCAGGCCGCGGGCGCCGCCCCGCCGGTGGACGGCCCGCGACGACGACGGCGGCGGCGCGGCGCCGCGTTGCCGTCGTGGTGCTCGTGTCCCTTGCCGTCGTGTGTTCCCGTGCCGGGCTCCTTCGGCGCGGCGACCGCGGAACCGGCGGTTCCGCCGCCCTGCGCGGCCTCGCCGGCGGGCTGGCCGCCGCGGGTGCGACGGCGCGACCGGGACCGCGGTGCCCGCTCGGCGTCGCCCTCGGCGCGGCCCTCGCTGCGGCCGGCGGTGCTGGCACGCGTCGGCGACGCGGTCGGGGCGGCCGACTTCAGGCGGCCCTTCGTGCCCGCGGGGATGTCGAGATCGTGGTACAGGTGCGGGCTCGAGGAGTACGTCTCGGTCGGCTCGGGCTGGCCGAACTCCAGGGCGCGGTTGATGAGCGCCCACTTGTGCAGGTCGTCCCAGTCGACGAACGTCACGGCGATGCCGGTCTTGCCCGCGCGGCCGGTGCGGCCCGCTCGGTGCAGGTAGGTCTTGTCGTCGTCGGGGATGGTGTGGTTGATGACGTGCGTCACGTCGTCGACGTCGATGCCGCGAGCCGCGACATCCGTGGCGATGAGCACGTCTTTCCTGCCGGCCTTGAACGCGGCCATCGCGCGCTCGCGCTGGTCCTGGTTCAGGTCGCCGTGCACCGCCGCCGCATTGAAGCCGCGGTCGTTGAGCTCCTCGACGAGCTTCGCCGCGGCGCGCTTCGTGCGGGTGAAGATGACGGTCTTGCCGCGCCCGTCGGCCTGGAGGATGCGCGCGATGACCTCGTCTTTGTCGAGCGAGTGCGCCCGGTACACGAGGTGCTTGATGTTCGCCTGCGTGAGGCCCTCGTCGGGGTCGTTCGCACGGATGTGGATCGGCCGGGTCATGAAACGCCGCGCCAGAGCCACGATCGGCCCCGGCATCGTGGCCGAGAAGAGCATCGTGTGGCGCACGGCCGGAGTCTGCGCGAAGAGCTTCTCGATGTCGGCGAGGAAGCCCAGGTCGAGCATCTTGTCGGCCTCGTCGAGCACCATCTCGGTCACGTTCTTCAGCGACAGGATGCGCTGCGATACGAGGTCGAGCAGCCGGCCCGGCGTGCCGACGACGATCTGCGCACCGGCCTTCAGCTGCTCGATCTGGCCCTCGTACGCCTTGCCGCCGTAGATCGACACGACCTTCGTGGGGCGGTTCGAGGATGCGAGCTCGAGGTCTTCGGTCACCTGCACGCACAGTTCGCGGGTCGGCACGACGACGAGCGCCTTGACGCCGCTCTCGGGGTCGTCGCCGAGTCGCTGGATGATGGGCAGGCCGAAGCCGAAGGTCTTGCCGGTGCCGGTCTTGGCCTGGCCGATGATGTCCTGCCCGTCGAGGGCGAGGGGGATGGTCTGCTCCTGGATCGGGAAGGCATCGACGATGCCCTTCCCGGCGAGGGCGTCGACGATGTCGGACGCGACGCCGAGCTCTGCGAATGTAGTCAAAGATCTGCCTGTTCGGAAGTCGTAGATGAGGATGCGCCTCGTCTCAACTTCAGGCGCACGGCCGCGGATCCATCGCCCACGGGCCCTCCCAGCCTAACGGAGACTCCCTGAGAGCCTCGGATAGGCTGTGTCCGTGGTGTTCTGGACGAGCCGGCGGGGTGCCCGCCCCGAGGCCCCGCGGCTGCGTCCGCGCGTCGCGCCCACCGACCTCGCCCGGGTCGACTTCGGCGAACTCGTGCCCGAGCCGGTGCCGTTCCTCGGGCAGGCCGCGTACATCCAGCTCGAGTTCTTCGAGGGGCTCGCGAAGGCGGTGGCGACCGCGCCGAGCCTCACCTCGAAAGAGGGGCTGAGCGCCGCCGCGGGCGTCGCGCTCCGCAAGCACCACGCGCTCATCGCCGAGCTCCGCCGCCTCGGCGTCGAACCCGATGACGTGATGGCGCCGTTCGCGCCCGCCACCGACCGGTTCCGCCAGGCGACCGCCGGAGCCGACTGGTACGAGCTGCTGCTCGGCATCCACCTCACCGCCGGAATGCTCGACGACTACTTCTCGCGGCTCGCCGACGGACTGCCGGCCGACCTCGGCGCGCGCGTGCGCGCCATCCTCGACGAGGAGGGCGCGGCGGTCGTGCTCGGGTCGGAGCTCGGCGCCGCCATCCGATCCGATCCGAGACTCGCCGACCGCCTCGCGCTGTGGGGGCGCAGCCTCGTGGGCGACACCCTCCTGATCGCGCGGTCGGCGCTGCGCGCCTCCGAGGCCGACGGCCGCGCCGGAGAGCGCGTCGAGCCGGTGTTCACCGAGCTCATCGCCGATCACACGCGTCGGATGGACGCGCTCGGCCTCACCGCGTAGGTGCGGAAGCTCGGGGCTGCTACGCGTTGCGCGCCGAAGCGCCGGGGCGGGCGAGCCGTTCGAAGAGCACCGCATCGCCGCGCTCGCGGCGCGGACCGATGAGCAATGCGGATGCCGCGGCGGCGACGCCCGAGGCGGCCAGCGAGACCACCCAGATCCACGTGCCGTCCCACGGCCAGCCGAGCCAGGTGAGCCCGACCCACATGACGGCCGCCACGCCCGCGCCGATCGCGGGGACGAGCACGCTGCCGTACGTGCGCCGTCGGGGCAGTGCGTAGCGCGCGGCCAGACCGAGGATCGCGCCGCCGAGCACGACGAACATGAGCTCCATCGTCAGGCGACGAATCCGACGCGGCGCGACTCCTCGGAGCCGATCTCAACGTATGCGAGTGCCGCCGACGGCACGACGTAGACGGTGCCCTTGTCGTCGGCGAGCTTCAGGTGCGCGGCCTGCCCGGCAAGGGCCGCCGCGACGGCCTGCTCCACCTCCGCCGCAGACTGCGAGGTCTCGAATGAGAGTTCACGGGGGGAGTTCTGGATGCCGATGCGAACGTCCACTGTGCGCCTTTCTGCTCTTGCTGAAACCCTACGACACGGGCCGCGCCGGGCCGTGCGCGTTCACTGTCGGCGGAACGCGTTAGCGTTCAGGCATGCCCGGCACCGCGACCCTCCCGAACCCCGTCGTGACCCTCGCCGACGGTGAGCACGCCGCGGTCTTCGGAGCTCCGGGCAGCGGCAAGACGTGGCTCGTCGTCGAGCTCGTCGCCGACCGCGTCGAGCGGCGCGGCTACGGCACCGACGAGGTGCTCGTGCTGTCGGCGACGCGCGCATCGGCGACCGCGCTCCGCGACCAGCTCGCGGTGCGGCTCGGGGTCACGACACGGGGCCCGCTCGCGCGCACCGCGAACTCGGTCGCCTTCCAGCTCGTGCGCGCTGCCACCGGCGCCCGCGTCACGCTGCTCACCGGCGCCGAGCACGACCAGATCGTCGGCGACATGGTCGAGGGCGGCATCCGCGACGGATTCGGCCCGGCCTGGCCCGAGCCGCTCGTGACCGAGGTGCGGGCGCTCCGCGGGTTCCGGTCGGAGCTCCGCGACCTCATGATGCGGGCGGTCGAGCACGGCGTCGACGCACCGGCGCTCGCCCGGCTCGGCGAGCGCGCCGGGCGGCCCGAATGGGTCGCCGCGGCCGCGTTCCTCGAGGAGTACGCCGAGGTCAAGGAGCAGCTGCGCCCCACGCAGTTCGACTCCGCAGAGCTCGGCGCGTTCGCCGCGTCGATCGTGCGCCGGAGCCTGACGGATGCCGCGGCATCCGCTGCCCTGGGCACCCTCGCGGGGCTGCGTCTCGTCGTCGTCGACGACGCGCAGGAGGCGACCGAGGCGACTGCCGCGATGCTCGGAGCGTTCGCGGCGCGCGGTGTCGCGGTGGTGGCGTTCGGCGACCCCGACGTCGCGAGCAACGGGTTCCGCGGCGGGCGGCCGGAGCTTCTCGGGTCGCTCACGGCCGTGCTCGACGGGGCTCCCGTTCGGCGCATCGAACTCGCCGAGGTGCATCGCGGGCGTGCGGCGATCCGCGACGTCGTGCAGTCTGCGACGTCGCACGTCGGCACGGCCCTCGGCGGCACGCATCGGCGGGCGACGCTCGTGCGCGACGTCGGCGAGGGGGGTCCCGCGGCCGACCCCGACCCGCTCGGCGCGGTGCTCGGCATCGAGGCGCCGTCGCACGCGGCCGAGTGCCAGTCCGTCGCTGCGCTCCTCCGCGAGCGGCACCTGCTCGACGGCGTGCCGTGGTCGTCGATGGCGGTCGTGCTGCGTTCGGGCGCCGACGTGCCGGCGTTCGAACGGGGGCTCGCGCACGCCGACGTGCCGACCGCGGGCGACGCCGCACGCACCGCCCTGCGCGACGCGCCGGCGGCGGCCGCGCTCCTCGTGGCCGCGTCGCTCGCGCTCGACCGTGAGCCGCTCACGGCCGAGCGCGCCGTCGAGGTGCTGACCGGTCCGCTCGGGCGGCTCGACGGCATCGGCCTCCGCCGGCTCCGGCTCGCCCTGCGCCACGAGGAGCTCGCGGCAGGGGGCATCCGCACCGGCGACGAGCTGCTCGTCGACGCGCTCGCCGCGCCCGGCGGCTTCGAGACCATCGACGCGGCGCCCGGCCGCCGTGCCGCACGGCTCGCAAAGCTCCTCGCCGCGGCGCGCGGCATCGCCGGCGGCGGAGGCACGATCGAGGAGGTGCTCTGGTCGTTGTGGCACGACAGCGGCCTCGCCGCCGAGTGGGGCAGCCAGGCACGGGGCACGGGCGTGCTCGCCGAGGAGGCCAACCGATCGCTCGACGCCGCGGTGGCGCTGTTCGCGGCCGCGACGAGGTTCGTCGAACGCGAGCCCGACGCCCCGGCGACGCGGTTCGTCGCCGAGGTGCTCGCGAGCGAACTGCCTGAGGACTCGCTCGCGCCGCGGCGCGCCGCCGAGACGGTGCTCGTGACCACGCCGCCAGCGCTGATCGGCCGCGAGTTCGACGTCGTGGTCGTCGCCGGCCTGCAAGACGGCGTCTGGCCGAACCTCCGCCCGCGCGGCACCCTGCTGCATGCGGGACTCCTGTCGAGGGTCGTCGCGGCGGCGCGGGCCGGTGCGCCGCTGCCGGCGCCCGAGACGGCGTCGGAATCGCGCGCGACGGTGCGCGGCGACGAACTGCGACTGTTCGCGCTCGCCGCTTCGAGGGCGAAGCGCCAGCTCGTGCTGAGCTGCACCGCCAACGACGACGAGCAGCCGTCGATGCTCATGGGCTGCGCGCCGACGCGCGTGCGGCCGCGCCGGCGTCCCCTGCACCTGCGCGGGCTCGTCGGCGCGCTCCGTCGCGAGGCGGTCGCGTCGGCCGACGGCGAGGCCGCGGCCGCGCTCGCGCTGCTCGCCGAGGAGGGCGTGCCGGGTGCGCATCCCGACGACTGGTACGGGCTCGCCGAGCCGTCGACGACCGCTCCGCTCGTCGACCTCGACGGCGACCCCGACGCGTTCGTCGCTGTCTCGCCGTCGCAGATCGACCGCGCCGAGGAGTCCCCGCTCGGCTGGTTCATCGATCACGTGGCCTCGCCCCCGTCTGGCATCGCCGCGTCGATCGGCACGATCGTGCACGCGGTCGTCGAGGAGGCCGGTGCCCGCGATGACGGCGACACGAGCGTCGAGACGCTGTGGGCGTCCGTCGAGGAACGCTGGCGCGACCTCCGGTTCGAGGCCGGTTGGGTCGCCGAGCGCGAGCGTCGGGGCGCGCGGCGCATGACCGAGGGGGCCTCCGGGTACCTTGCGAACTTCGACGACGACCGGAAGGTGCTGCTCGGCGCCGAGGGGCGCTTCACGCTGGTCGCCGGTCGGATTCGGCTCACCGGCACGATCGACCGTGTGGAGGCGTCGCCCGATGGAACGACCGTGATCGTCGACCTGAAGACGGGGCGCACGCCGCCCACGGCGGAGCAGACCGCGCAGCATCCGCAACTCGCGTCGTACCAGCTCGCCGCGCGGGCCGGGGAGGTGCCGAACGCCGGGCTGCTCGGCGGCGCCAAGCTCGTCTACCTCGCCAGGCCCGCACGGGGCGTCGCATATACCGAGAAAGCACAGCAGCCATTCGACGACGAGGCCGAGGCGGCATTCCGCGAGCGACTCGACGGCGTCGGACGCATCATGGCCGGCAACACATTCGAGGGCCCGGGCGAACTCGGATTCCGGTCGCGGTTCGGTGCCTGGCAGTACCGGGTGCACCTCGTGCCGGCGGTGTCGGCATGAGCGCGGTGACCTCGGCCGGCGGGACGGCGGCCGATGCGAGTCGGGCCGGCGCGATGGCGGCCGGCGCGAGTCGGGCCGGCGCGATGCGCGTCGGCGCCATCGAGATCGCCGCCCGCCTCGGGCTGCACGCCCCCACCGACGAGCAGCGCGCCGTCATCGAAGCAGACCCGCACGGCGCGAGCGTCGTCGTCGCGGGTGCCGGCAGCGGCAAGACCGAGACCATGGCGAACCGCGTGGTGTGGCTGCTCGCCAACGGGCACGTCGCCGTGCCCGAGGTGCTCGGCCTCACCTTCACCCGCAAAGCCGCCGGTGAGCTCGCCGACCGCGTGCGCGAGCGGGTCGCGCAGCTCGTCGCCGAGGGCATCGCCGACGTCGTGCTCGACCCGCTCGAGTCGGCCTCCGTCGGCACGTACAACGCGTTCGCGAGTGCGATCTTCCGCGAGCACGCCATGCTGATCGGGCGCGAGCCCGACGCGACCGTGCTGGGCGAGGCATCCGCGTGGCTGCTCGCCCGGTCGGTCGCGAGCGCGTCGGCCGACCCGCGCCTCGTGGAGCTCGACGCCTCGCTCGACCGCGTCACCGGAGCCGTGCTTGCGCTCGGCCGGGCGCTCGCCGAGAACGTCGCCGACAGCCGCGACGTGCGCGCGTTCGCCCGCGACTTCCTCGCGATGGAGGGGCTTCCGATCGAGGCGCCGCGCAAGCGCACCGACTTCGCCACGTTCACCGACGCGCTCGGCGTCGTCGGCGCCCTGCCGCCGCTGCTCGATCTCGCCGACGCGTACGCCGCAGCGAAGCGCGAGCGGGGGTACGTCGAGTTCTCCGACCAGGTGGCCCTCGCCCTCGCGATCTGCGAGCGGCATCCCGACGTCGTCGCAGCGCATCGAGAGCGCGCACGCACCGTGCTCCTCGACGAGTACCAGGACACGAGCGTGGTGCAGACGCGGCTGCTCTCCGCCCTGTTCCGCGGGCACTCGGTCATGGCCGTGGGCGACCCCGACCAGTCGATCTACGGATGGCGCGGGGCGAGCGCGGCGAACCTCGCCCGCTTCGCGGGCGACTTCGCCCCCGACGCGGCCGCCGGCGTCTACGACCTCTCGACGAGCTGGCGCAACCCGCGCATCGTGCTCGACGCCGCGAACACGATCATCGGGCCGCTCGACGCCGGCATCCCCAAGGCGCCGCTCGCGGCATCCTCGTTCGCCGGGCCGGGCCGGCTCGAGGCCGGATGGGCCGAGACGATCGAGGAGGAGGCCGAGCTCGTCGCCCGATGGTTCGCGGCGAGGCTGGGGCGGGCGGGGGACCGCTCCGCACGGAGCGGGGCGCTGCTCTGCCGCACGTTCGCGAGCGTCGGCGTCTTCACGTCCGCCCTGCGCGCCCGCGGCGTGCCGGTGCACGTGCTGGGCGTCGCCGGCCTGCTCGACCAGCCGGTCATCGCCGACCTCGTGTGCGTGCTGCGCGTGCTCCACGACCCGACCGCCGGTTCCGAGCTCGTTCGCGTGCTCGGCGGCGCGCGGTGGCGCATCGGCCCCGCCGACCTCGCCGCGCTCCACGACCTCGCCCGCTGGCTCGCCGACCGCGACCTCGCGCGTCGTCGCCTCGGCGACGACGTGCGTCGCGAGCTCAGGGCGTCGATTGCGCCCGGCGAGTCGCCCTCCATCGTCGACGCACTCGACTTCCTCCTCACCGCTCCCGACGACCACAGCGCCCTGCGTGGCTTCAGCACCACCGGACTCGGGCGGATGCGGCGCGCCGGTGCCCAGCTGCAGTCCCTGCGCCGACGCGCCGGCCTCGGCCTCGTCGACTTCGTGCACCTCGTCGAGCAGGAGCTCCTCCTCGACGTCGAGGTCGCCGCGAACGCGTCGCAGCCACTCGGGGCGCCGAGCCTCGAGGCGTTCGACGAGCTGCTCGCCGGATTCGCCGACGTCGCCGACCACCCGACCCTCGGCGCGTTCCTCGGCTGGCTCACCGAGGCCGAGCAGCGCGACCGCCTCACGCCTCGGCACGACGAACCAGAGCCCGGCGCCGTGCAGGTGCTCTCGATCCACGGCTCGAAGGGCCTCGAGTGGGACCTCGTCGCGGTTCCGCGGCTTGTCGACGACGAACTCCCGTCGAGGCCGCGGTCGACGAAGGGATGGCTGGCGTTCGGCGAGCTCCCGAACGACTTCAAGGGCGACCGCGACGAGTTGCCCGAGCTGGCGTGGCGCGGCACGCAGAGCCAGGCCGAGTTCGACGCCGCGGTGCGGGCGTTCGGCGACGAGAACCGCGAGCGCCACGCCGAGGAGGAGCGCCGGCTCGCCTACGTCGCGCTCACCCGCACCCGCGACCAGCTGCTGCTCACCGGCTCGTGGTGGTCCACGCAGAAGACGCCGCGCAGCCCGAGCCCGTTCCTCCGCGAGCTCGCCGTCGCCGGGGTGCTCGACCCCGGCGTCCTGCCGGCTGCGCCTGCCGCGTCCGAGAACCCGCGCTCGAGCGCCGCGTCCCGCGAGCGGTGGCCGCTCGACCCGCTCGGAGTCCGGCGCACCGCGGTGCACGCCGCGGCCGCCGCGGTGCGTGCCGCGGCCGAGCAGCCGACGGGCACCGGCATCGGTCCGCAGCTGGCCGACGAGTTGCGCCTGCTCCTCGAAGACCGTCGCCGCCGTCTCGAGGGCTCGGGAGCACCGCCGATCCCCGCCCGCGTGCCGGCATCGCGCTTCAAGGACTACGTCGACGATCCCTCGGCGGTCGCCGAGCAGCTGCGGCGCCCGATGCCGCAGCGCCCCTACCGGGCCACCCGCATCGGCACGCTGTTCCACGCCTGGGTCGAGCACCGTTCGACCGGCCTCGGCGAGGCATCCGCCATCGACGACGCGTGGCCCGACGTCACCTCGGAGGCCGGCACCGACGACCGAGACGGGTACATCCTCGCGGATGCCTCGCCTGATCGGCTGCGCGCACTGCAGGCGACGTTCGAGGCATCCGAGTGGGGAGGCCGGCGGCCGATCGCGGTCGAGCTCGAGCTGCACCTGCCGATCGAGGAGCACGTGTTCGTGTGCAAGCTCGACGCGGTGTACGAGGTGCCCGCGGGCGGCGAACTCGCGGCACGCGGCATCCGCTACCAGGTGGTCGACTGGAAGACGGGCGCCGCACCGCGCGATGCGCACGACCTCGAACTCAAGCAGATGCAGCTCGCCCTGTACCGTCTCGCGTACGCGAAGTGGGCCGGGGTGGCGCCCGAGGAGGTCGACGCCGTCTTCTACTTCGTCGAAGACGACCTGGTCATCCGGCCCGACCGGCTCTACGACGAGGCGGCGCTGCGCCGATCGTGGGCGTCGGTCGCGTCATCGGCCGGGGCGTCATCGGCCGGGGCGTCAACGGCGGGCGCGGCATCGCCCCAGTCGCTGAGGTCGAGCGGGATGGGCGCCGTCGCGTCTATGGGGGCAGCGGGCCGTTCGCCGGCCTCGCGACGCTCGAGTTCGGAGAAGTCGTAGCTGTCGGTGAGCAGCGTCGCGCCCGCCTCGCGGCGGAGGTGATCGCGCGGCGTGTCGTCGAGCATCCGCTCGACCTCGCCGACCGCGAGGATGGGCCCGGTCTCGGGCGAGAGCGGCTCGCTCGAGCGATCGTGGATGCTCCCGACCAGTCCGTCGAGGAGCGCGACGGCGTCCTCGACGATCGCCGCATCGTGCTGCGCCACGCCGTGCAGGAGCCAGCGGGCGAGTTCGAGCTCCCCGTACAGCAGGGCGCGCTGAGGCAGGTGGGCATCCGCCCCGCCTCCGCGGGCCGTCGTGTAGGCGTCGAGTGCCACCTCGGCCGCCGCGCCCCGGGACGTGAGCAGCCAGTGCAGGTCGCGGGCCGGGTCGCCGACCGAGAGGGCGGCCCACCCCACGACGCCGCTCACGGCATCGCCCTCGACGAGGACCGAGTCGCCCGTGAGCGACCCGTTCACGACCGTCGGACGGAAGCGCCAGAGCGCCTCGTCGTCGGTGGCCTGCTCCCAGCGACGAAGGATCGCCACCGGGAGACGACCCGTGTCCGCGGCGCGTCCGACGAGCTCGACGACCCCGTCACGAGCCTGGTCGGCGTCTTCCCGCGGCAGTCCGGCGTCGCCGATGAACCCCGCCGGCAGTCCGTGGATCGCCGCGATCGCGGAGCCGACCGAGAATGCGAGGCCCTCGTGCTCGGTCAGTTCATCGGCGGTGCGCACGCCACCCGGCAGGAACTCGGTGACGATCGCGCGGGTGCCGTCGATCGGCGCCTGGCCGATGAAGCCGGGCACGGCGAAGGGCAGGCGCGAGCGGATGCCGGGGGTCATCGCCCTGATGGCGACGAGGTCGGCGGACTGCTCGGTCTCAGCGCTCTGCGAGCGCGGCGCACGGATCACGAGACGGCGGCCGTCGGCGGATTCGAGCTCGACGCTGTCGTAGGCGCCGTGGCTGCGACGGGTGTGCGCCCGTGCCCTGCGCACCTCGAGCCCGGGCACCGCCGCCGTGGCCAACGCGGCTAGAGTGAGTGGGGGTCTGGCCATGGCACACAGCTTAAGCAGGCAACTCCGCCTCCGGGGCGACCGCCACGCCTTCCCGCCGACTCCGCCCTGAAGCAGAGAGGTGGCCCGTGCGCGAACCGACAGTCCCACCGCTCGCTCGTGCGGCAATCGACCGCGACGGCGACGCTCGCGGCCTCGAGCACTTCGCCGAGCGATTCGACGCCGATCCGGCCTCCCGCGTGGTCGCTCTGCACCGCGGTCGCGTCCTGCTCGCCGAGCAGGTCGAGGGGTCGTCGCCCACGCTCGACCTCCGGCATCCGTCGGAACTTCCCGTTCCGCAGCTGCGCGCCTATCTCGGTCGAACCCTCGGCGGCGACGACCTCGACGGCGGGGGCGACGGCGACGACGTCGGCGGCTGGGTGCCCGGCCTGCCGTCGGGCACGCCCGTCGAGCTGCGGGTCTTCGAGGCGGATGCCGCGGCGTCGATCGAGCCCGAAGCGGGCCGCTGGGCGGGGCTCCGTTCGGCCGTGCCCCTGCTCGACGACCGCGACGCGGGCCTCGTCACCGAAGCGATCGCGCTGGCGAACTGGCACGACGCGAACCCGTTCTGCCCCCGCTGCGGATCGGCGACCTCGATCGAGCAGGCCGGCTGGGCCCGGCGCTGCGAACGCGAGGGAAACCTGCTCTTCCCTCGCACCGACCCGGCGGTGATCGTGCTCGTGACCGACGACGACGACCGTGTCCTGCTCGGTTCGAACGCGCTCTGGGAGCAGCATCGCTTCTCGCTCCTGGCGGGGTTCGTCGAGCCGGGGGAGTCGCTCGAGGGCGCCGTCATCCGCGAGATCGGCGAGGAGACCGGCATCCGCGTCGACCGGGTCGTCTATTCCGGCTCGCAGCCCTGGCCGCTTCCGGCGAGCCTCATGCTCGGCTTCACGGCGCGAGTCGCACCGGATGCCGCAGCCGCGGCCCGCCCCGACGGCGTCGAGATCCTCGAGCTCCGCTGGTTCACGAGAGCCGAGCTCACCGAGGCGACCGCCGAGATCGCCCTCCCGGGCGAGACCTCGATCGCCAGGTGGATGCTCGAGCGCTGGTACGGCGGCCCGATCGCCGAGCGCACGCCCTGGGAAGCGCCATGACCGCAGGCGATCCGATCCTCGACGCGCTCGACGACGACCAGCGGGTCGTCGCCGAGGCGTTGATCGGACCGGTGTGCGTGCTCGCGGGCGCCGGCACCGGCAAGACGCGGGCCATCACGCACCGCATCGCCTACGGCGTGGCATCCGGAGCGTACGACCCCGCCCGGGTCATGGCCCTCACGTTCACGGCACGCGCCGCCGCGGAGCTGCGCGCGCGGCTCCGTATGCTCGGTGCCGGCGGGGTGCCGGCGCGCACGTTCCACGCTGCGGCCCTCGCCCAGCTCAACCACTTCTGGCCGCTCGTCGTCGGCGGCTCGGCGCCTCGTGTGCTCGAGTACAAGGGCCGGCTGCTCGGCGAGGCATCCGAGCGCCTGAAGCTCCGGGTCGACGTGCCCACGCTCCGCGACGTGGCATCCGAGATCGAGTGGCGAAAGGTGAGCTGCGTCGACATGACGGGCTACGAGGCGCGGCTCGCGGCTCGAGGCGCCCCCGGATCACTCGGCCCCGAGCAGCTGCTCGCGCTGATGGCCGGCTACGAGCAGTTGAAGGACGAGCGCCGCATGCTCGACTTCGAGGACGTGCTCCTCGCCACCGCGGGCATGATCGAGTCCGAGCCGTCGGTCGCGCTGCACGTGCGAGAGAGCTACCGGCACTTCGTCATCGACGAGTACCAGGATGTCTCGCCCGCGCAGCAGCAGCTCCTCGACCTCTGGCTGGGCGGCCGCCGCGACCTGTGCGTCGTCGGCGATGCGAGCCAGACCATCTACTCGTTCGCCGGCGCGACGTCCGAGTACCTGCTCGGCTTCGAGCGCAGGTTCGAGGATGCGACGCTCGTGCGCCTCGAGCGCAATTATCGGTCCACGCCGGCGGTCGTCGGCGTCGCGAACCGGCTCATGCGCGGCCGGCCCGGTGCGCTGGTGCTCGAGGCGGTCGCAGGCGCTGACGATGGCCGAACGGATGCCGCTGCGACATCCGTCATCGACACTGGCGTCGTCGACCGCAGCGTCGTCGACCGCGCCGTCGTCGACCCCACCGTGGTCGCCTACGGCGACGAGCTCGCCGAAGCCCGCGGGGTCGCGACCAGGATCCGCGATCGGATCGACCAGGGCGTCGCGCCCGAGACGATCGCCGTGCTCATGCGGGTCAACTCGCAGTCGGCGATGCTCGAGCGGGCGCTCGACGACGTCGGCGTCGGCTCTCGCGTACGCGGCGCGGTGCGGTTCTTCGACCAGCCCGAGGTGCGCGAGGCGGTGCATTCGCTGCGCGCCGCTGCGCTCACGATCGCGGGTGAGCCGTTGTTCAAGTCGGTGAGCGACGTGCTGCGCTCGATGGGCTGGACGGTGCGGGCGCCCGATGGGCCGGGCGCGCTGCGGGCGCGATGGGAGTCGCTCAACGCCATCGCGAAGCTCGTCGACGACGCGCCCGAGGGCACGACGTTCCGCGAGTTCGCCGACGAGCTCCGCGCTCGTGCCGAAGCGCAGCACGAGCCGACGGTGTCGGCCGTCGCACTCGCGACGCTGCACTCCGCGAAAGGCCTGGAATGGGACGAGGTCTTCATCGTCGGTCTTGCCGAGGGCATGCTGCCGATCGCGTACGCGAAGGGTTTCGACGCGATCGACGAGGAACGGCGCCTGCTCTACGTCGGCATCACGCGGGCACGGCGCCGGCTCTGCCTGAGCTGGGCGCGTGCGAGTGGCGCGCACCGAGGCGAACGGGAGCCGTCGCGATTCCTCCGGGAGCTCGGCAGCCGCACTCCGGATGCGGCGCGTGGCGCCGTCGCCGGGGGAGGGCGCCCGGTCGCCCGAGGGTGAGCGACGCGTCGGCGAGGTTCCGCGCGCCGCGCGCGAGCCGGTCGTCGATCACGCCGGCGGCGAGCGCGCTCGCGTCGAAGGCCGCCCTCGGCGTGCAGCTCGCCGCAGCGCGCCCCGCGAGTTGCGCCGCGATGACCGGCCAGGCGGGGTCGGCGTCGCGCCTCGCGAGATCGAGGCAGCGCAGGCACGGACCCGACCCGGGCTCGACGAGCGGCCCGACGCGGGCGCCTGTGTCGTCGAAGACGACCGAGAGGTGCGGTGCGTCACGGCGGAGGAGCGGCAGATGCCGCGCGGGGGCCACGACCCACATCGCGGCGATCACCGTCAGGTCCGCCGGCTCGCCGCCGTCGTCGTGGATGGACGCCACGTCATAGCCGAGCGCCTCGAGGTTCGCAGTGAGGTGGTGCGCGATCACGCCCTCGGCGTCGACCGCGACCCGGAGCCCGCCGTCTGATGGGGCCGTCGCGGATGCCGCAGCACCGTGCCGCGGGTCGACGTCGGGTTCGGAGCCGGGTTCGGAGCCGGGGTCGCGCTCGAACGCCGGCTCGAGGGCTGCGAGGAGCCGGCGCACCTCGCCCTCGCCGGCGCCGAGGCCGGTGCCGATCATGATCAGCGTCGAGACGCTCGCGCCGGCGCGGAGTGCCGCGATGAGCCCGGTCTCCAGCTCGCCGGCGCGTGGGAGCACGACGCGGGCGCTCGTTGCTCCGAGTTGCAGGTCGGTCGGCGTACGCCACACGAGGGGGAGCGTCGGGTCGATGCGCGGTGCCATGACCAGAGCTTGCCCGAGACCGCACGTCGCCCGCGGCATCCGTCCACAGGCGGGCACAGCCACGTCCCCGGGCGTCAGCCCCTGGGCTCCTCGCCGTCCTCACCGGGTGCGGCGGGGGTCTCGCCCCGCAGCAGCTGCTCGAGCGCCTGGTCGAACTCGTCGCCCGTCGCGGACTCGGCGGACTCGGCGCCCGTGAGGCGTGCGATGAGCCCGCTCGGGTCGTCGAGGTCGTCGGCCGTCGGCAGGATGTCGGGATGCGCCCAGAGGGCGTCGCGCGCCTCGACGCCCACGGCGTCGGTCACCGCGCGCCACATCGCCGCGGCATCGCGGAGTCGGCGCGGCCGCAACTCGAGTCCGACGAGCGTCGCGAACGCCGACTCGGCGGGACCCCCCGACGCCCGGCGGCGGCGGATGGACTCGGCGACGGCGTCGGAGCGCGGCAGGCGCCCCGTGGCATCCGCGGTGACGGCGTCGACCCATCCTTCGACGAGCGCGAGCATCGTCTCGAGCCGGCCGAGTGCGGCCTGCTGCGCCTCGCTCTTCGGCCTGATGAGGGCACCGTTCACCACCGCGTCGCGAAGCGCGTCGGTGTTCGACGGGTCGAAGCCCTCGGCGAGTTGTTCGAGCCGATCGGTGTCGATGTCGATGCCGCGTGCGAACGCGGTGATCGCCGTGATGAGATGCAGGCGAAGCCAACGGGCGTGCCGGAAGAGCCGGGCATGTGCGATCTCGCGCACCGCGAGGTAGAGCTCGACCTGGTCGCCGGGGATGTCGAGGCCGTCGCCGAACTCGGCCACGTTCTGCGGCACGAGGGCCGCCCGACCGTCGTTCTGCAGCGGGATGCCGATGTCGCCGCCCGAGACGACCTCGGTCGCGAGCTGGCCGACGACCTGCCCGAGTTGCATCGCGAAGAGGGCTCCGCCGATGCCGCGCATCATGCGGCTCGCGCCCTGGATCATCGTGCGGAGCTCCTCGGGCGCCTGCTCGCTCATGACGCGCGTGAGGGAGTCGGAGATGCTGAGGGCGACCGGCTCCGCCAGCTGCGACCACACCGGCATCGTGGCTGCGACCCACGCGCGGCGGGTGAGCAGCTCGGGGGTCTCGGGCAGGGCCGAGAAGTCGACCACCTCGTCGAGCCAGAGCGAGGCGACCTGCAGCGCCTGGTCGAGGCGGTTGCGGTCTTCCTGGCTGATCTGGCTCTGAGCGGATGCCGCGCGCTCCTCGCCCTGGCGGAGCGCGAGGCTCCAGTCGATGCCGTCGCCGCCGCGGTTCATCGCCTGCTGGAGCTGGCCGAAGAGGGCGGCGAGGCTGGCCGGGTCGTTCGGGAGCCCGGCGGCGCCCGCGAGCTGCGACGGATCGATCCCGCCGGCCCCCGACAGCAGGTCGCGGAGCATCTCTCGGAACTCCTCCTCGGGATTCCTGCCGCCCGGCTCGTCGTCGTGATCGGCCACGTGAGCCACCTCCAGTCGCGTCCCCTCAACCGTAGCCCCGGGCCATGGGCGCGTGTCTGGGAAATGGCCTAGGCTGGACCTTCCGGGTGTCCGCCCTTCGCGAACAGCGCCGGCCCAGGCGTTCGCACACGGCGACTCCGGTCGCCCGGAAGGAATCCACCGATGGCACTGTTCGCCGACGGCCCGTCGCCGAGCCCGCAGGGTCGCCACCGCCGTTCCCGCCGGGATCGCATCGGCTGGGCCGCGATCACGCTCGCCGTCGGCATCGCCGTGGTGCTCGCACTGACCCCGACGCCGTACGTCATCGAGCAGCCGGGTCCGGTCTACGACACCCTCGGCGTCGCGGGAACCGACGGCGAAGAGGTGCCGCTCATCGAGATCCCCGACGAGGAGACGTTCCCGACCGACGGCGAGCTCAACCTGCTGACGGTCACGGTCCTCGGCAAACCGGGCCGGACGCCGAACTGGCTCGAGGTGCTGGGCGCGTGGCTCGACCGCACGCGGTCCGCCGTCCCCGTCGAGTCGATCTTCCCGCCCGGCCTGAGCGATGACGATCGCGACGCGCGGAACGAGGCGGCGATGGTCGACTCGCAGCAGGACGCGATCGCTGCCGCCCTCGTCGAGCTCGGCCACGACTTCCCGCGCGACGTGACCGTCGCCGGTGTCCTCGACGATTCGCCCGCCGCAGGGGTGCTCGCCGACGGCGATGTCATCGCAGAGGTGAACGGTGAGCCGATGCACTCGGTCGACGAGTTGCGCGCAGCGGTTCGCGAGAACGGCACGGATGCCCCCGCGAACCTCCTCGTCGTGCGCGACGGCGCCGAGCAGCGCGTCGAGGTGACGCCCGTCGAGCGAGACGGGGCGACCGTGCTCGGCGTCGGCGTCCGGATGCAATACGAGTTCCCGATCGATATCGAACTGCAACTCGACAACGTCGGCGGCCCGAGCGCCGGGATGATGTTCGCGCTCGGCATCGTCGACAAGCTGACGCGCGGGGCGATGACCGGCGGGGAGATCATCGCCGGCACCGGAACGATCGACTCGGCGGGCGCGGTCGGCGCCATCGGCGGCATCCGGCAGAAACTCTGGGGTGCCGAGGACGCCGGAGCCGAATGGTTCCTCGCCCCCGCCTCCAACTGCGACGAGGTGACAGGACATGTCCCCGACGGCATGCGCGTGTTCGCCGTCTCCACACTCGACGAGGCGCGGACCATCGTCGAAGCGATCGGCGAGGGCGACGACACCGCCGGATTCGCCTCCTGCCCAGCCGCCTGAACAGCCGATTCCAAGGATCACGACCCTAGGATGGAGTCTCGATCCCACAGCGACCGAACATGAGGCCGAGAGTGTCAGCACAGCCGCAAGAACCGAGGATTCCGCGCCGCCGCGCGCCCATCGTCGTGACGATCGGGGTGGTCATCGCCCTCGTCATCGCGTTCTTCGTGTTCGTCGGACTCTACGCCGACGTGTTGTGGTACGACCAGCTCGGGTTCCTGGGCGTGCTCACCACGGAATGGATCTCCCGCGTCATCCTGTTCGTCATCGGATTCCTCGCGATGGCGGTGCCGGTCTGGGCGTCCATCCAGATCGCCTACCGCACCCGACCCGTGTACGCGAAGCTCAACTCGCAGCTCGACCGCTACCAAGAGGTGTTCGAGCCCCTGCGCCGGCTCGCGATGTACGGCATCCCGGTCGTGCTGGGCGTGTTCGCGGGTGTCTCCACGTCGACACGCTGGGATCTCACACTCACGTGGCTGAACCGCACCCCGTTCGGCACCACGGACCCGCAGTTCGGCTTCGACATCGGGTTCTTCGTCTTCGAGCTGCCCTTCTACCGCTCGATCGTCGGATTCGCGTCGGCCGTCGTCCTGCTGTCGCTCCTTCTCGTCATCGCCACGAACTACCTCTACGGGTCGATCCGGGTGAGCGGGCGCGAGGTCGTCATCTCGAAGTCCGCCCGCGTGCAGATCGCGGTCACCGCCGGCATCTACCTCCTGCTGCAGGCCGTGAGCATCTGGCTCGACCAGTACGCAGCCGTGACCGAGCAGGGCGAGCTCATCACCGGCGCGGCATACACCGACGTGAACGCGGTGATCCCCGGTCGCGGCATCATCGCGGCCATCTTCGTCGTTGTCGCGCTCCTGTTCTTCGTCACCGCGGTCATCGGGCGGTGGCGCCTGCCGCTCGTGGGCACCGCGCTCCTCGTCGTGTCGAGCCTGCTCATCGGGTCGCTCTACCCGTGGGTGATCCAGCGTTTCCAGGTCGACCCGAGCGCCCGAACCCTCGAGGCTCCCTACATCGAACGCAACATCGACCTCACGCGTGACGCCTACGGCGTCGCCGACATCGAGACCATCCCCTTCAACGCCGAAACCGACGCCGAGCCGGGCGCGCTCCGCGAGGACGCCACGACCACCGCGAACATCCGCCTGATGGACCCGCTCGTGATCAGCCCCGCGTTCCAGCAGCTCGAGCAGTTCCGCCAGTACTACCAGTTCCCCGACGCGCTCGACGTCGACCGCTACCAGATCGAGGGTGAGACGCGCGACACGGTCGTGGCCGTGCGCGACCTCGCCCTCGAAGGCCTGGGCGACGCCCAGACGTGGTTCAACTCGCACATCGTCTACACCCACGGCTACGGTCTCGTGGCCGCGGCCGGCAATCAGCGCTCGGTCGACGGCCAGCCGGTGTTCCTGCAGTCGGGCATCCCGTCGACCGGTGAGCTCGGCGATTTCCAGCCGCGGGTGTACTTCGGCGAGACCTCGCCCGAGTACTCGATCGTCGGCGCACCCGAGGGCACCGACCCGGTCGAGCTCGACTACCCCGCGGGCGGCGACAGCGCGCGGGAGACGCAGTCGACGTTCGACGGCGACGGCGGGCCGAAGCTCGACAACGTGTTCACGAAGCTCGTCTACGCGCTGAAGTTCCAGTCGGAGCAGATCTTCCTCTCCGAGGCCGTCAACGACGAGTCGCAGATCCTCTACGACCGCGAGCCCCTCGAACGCGTGCGCAAGGTCGCTCCGTACCTGACCCTCGACACCGACACGTATCCCTCCGTCGTCGACGGTCGCATCGTCTGGATCGTCGACGGCTACACCCTCACCGACCAGTACCCGTACTCGAACAAGGTGAGCATGAGCGAGGCCATCGCCGACAGCGAGGGCCTGCCGCAGACGCTTCCGTTCGACGAGGTCAACTACATCCGCAACTCGGTCAAGGCCACGGTCGACGCATACGACGGCTCGGTCACGCTGTACGCCTGGGACGAGCAGGACCCCGTCCTCCAGACGTGGCAGAAGATCTTCCCGAACACACTCGAGCCGATGAGCGAGATGTCGGGCGAACTGCTCAGCCACGTGCGCTACCCGGCCGACCTGTTCAAGATGCAGCGGGCCGTGCTCGGCCGCTACCACGTGACCGATCCGTTCTCCTTCTATTCGCGCGAAGACGCGTGGACGACACCGAACGACCCCACCGCCGGCGCGAACTCGACGCTCCTGCAACCCCCGTACTACCTGACGATGCAGATGCCCGGCCAGGACGTGCCGTCGTACTCGCTGTACTCGACGTTCATTCCCGAGGCGCGCGGCGAACAGAGCCGCAACGTGTTGCGAGGTTACCTCGCTGTGGATTCCGACGCGGGTTCCACCGATGGCGAGCGGGCCGACGGATACGGCTCCCTCAGACTGCTCACCCTCCCAGAAGACGACAACGTCCCCGGTCCCGGCCAGGTGCAGGCGCAGTTCAACGGCGATCCCAGCATCTCGGCGACCTTGAACATCCTGAAGCAGGGCCAGTCCGAGGTGATCAACGGCAACCTGCTGACCGTGCCGGTCGGCGGCGGGCTCCTCTACGTGCAGCCGGTGTACGTGAAGTCGACGGGCAACACGAGCTATCCGCTGCTGCAGAAGGTGCTCGTGGCCTTCGGCGACCAGATCGCCTTCGAGGACACCCTCGATCTCGCCCTCGACGTGCTGTTCGGCGGCGACTCGGGTGCCGAAGCCGGAGACAACGAGGTCGAGCCCGCCCCCGAGCCGACGACGCCGCCCGACGGCGGCGAGCCGACGACGCCGACGACGCCCACCACCCCGACCACCCCGAGCGACGAGGTGCAGGCGCTGCTGAACGAGGCGAAGGTCGCGCTCCAAGACAAGCAGGCGGCGCTCGCCGAGGGCGACTGGGCGGCGTACGGCGTCGCCGATGCGCAGCTGGCCGAGATCATCGCCCAGCTGATCGAGCTCACGAGCGCCGAGCAGCCGGCCGGCTGACGTGACGATCGACCTCCGGGGCGGCGACTGGCTCGACGACAACCGGTCGAACTGGGACGAGCGGGTGCCGGTGCACCTGGCGTCGGATTTCTACGACCAGGAGCCGCTCAGGCGAGGACAGGGGGTGCTCGACCCGATCGCGCGTGCGGGCATCGATCGATTGCATCCCAATGGGCTCGAGGGCATCCGGGTGTTGCACCTCCAATGCCACTTCGGGTCCGACAGCCTCTCGCTCGCCAACCTGGGTGCGAGCGTGGTGGGCCTGGACTTCTCACGGCCGGCCGTCGAGGAAGCGCGGCGCATGGCCACCGAGATCGGCGTCGCTCCACGCGCCCGCTTCATCGAAGCGAACGTCTACGACGCGCGTCACGTGCTCCCCGAGCCAGAATCCTTCGACCTCGTGTTCACGACCTGGGGCACGATCGGTTGGCTTCCGGATGTCCCGGAATGGGCGCGAATCATCGCCTGGTACCTGAAGCCCGGCGGGCGCCTCTACTTCGCCGACGGGCATCCGAGCGCGTATGTCTTCGACGGTGCCGACGGACCCGGCGGAATGCCGACGTTCCAGTACCCCTACGCGAACCCCCAACCCGACATCCTCGACGACCCGAGCGACTACGCCGACCCCGAGGTCGAGCTTCAGAACTGCCGAACGTGGGAATGGATGCATCCGCTCGATGAGGTCCTGGGTTCGCTGCGCGCGGCGGGCCTCACGGTTGACGAGTTCACCGAGCACTACCAGGTGCCCTGGCAGATCTTCCCGATCGCCGAACCGCAGGGCGAGGGCATGTTCGGCTGGCCGGCCGAGCGCTGGCTTCCGCTGTCGTACGAGGTGGTGGCGTCGGCCCCCGGCCGCAACGGGTAGGGCGCCGGCGGGGTCGGTTCGATTGGACGACGGATGCCCCGCATGCTAGTGTTATCTCTTGTGCCGCGGGGTGGAGCAGTTCGGTAGCTCGCTGGGCTCATAACCCAGAGGTCGTAGGTTCAAATCCTGCCCCCGCAACCAAGAAGTCCCGGTCAGATTCGGTTTCTCGGTACCTACCAAGGGAACGAAGAATGACTGACTCGGCGCAAATCCGGCGCAGCCCCACGCTGCGCCGGATTTCTCGTCTCACCGCCAGGTGCGCCTCGACCCTCCTCGCGAGCGCTCGGACGCGCTGGTGTAACTCACTGGTATGAGTGAGACATCGCACGCATTCCCCGGCCTGGAGCCGGTGTTGACGACCAGCGAGCTCGCCGCCCACCTCGGCGTCCCGGTGCAGACCATCCACGACCTCCGGCACGCCCACCGGGGCCCGCGCGGCTTTCGGGTCGGCCGCGAGCTGCGCTACCGGCTCTCCGAGGTACAGGCCTGGCTGGAAGGGATGGAGGCGCACGACCACGCCGCCGACCTCGCCGAAGGTGCCACCCGATGACCGGTCGCAGCCGACTGGAGATCGGGACCTACGGCGACATCAGCACCATCCGCACTGGTCGCGGCACCATTCGGGCTGAGGCGAGGTACCGGGACGGCGACGGAATGGTTCGGAAGGTGACCGCCTCGGCGGCGACCGCGAAGCAGGCCAAGCAGAGCTTGCGGCTGAAGCTTCAACGGCGCAACACGGCGACCGGGTTCGGGGTCGCCCTGTCGCCGGAGAGCACCGTCGCCGAGCTCGCCGCAGCGTGGATCGAGGATGTGCGGGTGCGCACAGATCTCGCAGCGGGCACGAAGGACTTGTATCGACGTGAGCTGACCAGTCTCGTGCTGCCGACGTTCGACACGTTCCGGCTCCGCGAGGTGACGACGGGTCGGGTTGATCAGTTCCTCAAGCGGCAGTCGCTCGTCTCGTACGCGCACGCCCGGCACAGTCGGGTGGTGCTCAACCTCATGTTCAACTATGCGCTTCGACACGACGCGCTGCATCGCAATCCCGTCGCCGGCACCGCCCGCCTCAAGCAGCCGGTCAGCAAACCGGTCGCCCTGAGTCTGGATGAGCTGCAGCTGGTTCGTCAGGCCGTCGCGTCATGGCGCAGCGGGCCGTCCGTCAGCGGTCCGCGCCCGGACGGGCAGGTGCAGGACGTCATCGAGGTGATGCTCGGCACCAGCGATCGAATCGGAGAGGCGCTCGCACTACGGAAGAGCGACGTCGACGACACGACCTCGCCGATGCAGGTCACCGTGGCGGGGACGCTCGTCGTGATCAGAGGCCGAGGCGTCTATCGGCAGGATCACCCGAAGACATCCTCGTCGCACCGCATCCTGCAGGTTCCTGATTTCACCGCGGAGGTTCTGCGCCGACGACTCGGCCTTCTCGAGGATGCTGACGGTGACCACCTGATCTTCCATACGCGGGTCGGAACGCCGCTGGCGCCGAACAACGTGCGGCGCACGCTTCGGAAGATGCTGGAGGACGCAGGCCTTGCCGACCTCAAGGTGACTCCGCACACCTTCCGTCGCACCGCCGGAACCGTCATCGCGCGTGCCAGTGACGTGGAAACCGCAGCGGACGTTCTCGGCAACAGCCCCGAGGTCGCCAAGAAGCACTACATCCAGCCCGAGGAGCCGAAGCCGATCGCATCGCCGGCGCTCTACCTGCAGGGCTTGGCGCCACGACGGGAGCTCACCGCTGCACGTCGCACATGACCGGCGACAGCGCCCACGTGACCGACTCGCCTGATGTGCCGACAGCTTCTGTTGCGGATGGCGTGCCCATGCGGGCAACCTACCTTGACCGGGCGGGGTATACGGAGCACGATGTCTCCGACCTGCAGCTGTCGTCCGCGCCGGCGATCAACCTCGCCGTTCACGGCCACATAGCCGTCGATGATGGCCTCTTGCACGTTTCCACCGGAGCCGAGGAGCCCAGCGAACTTCAGGAACTGCCCGAGGCGAGTGACCTCACCGCCGATCGGGACGTCGTCGAGCGGAGCCGGGTTCGTCATCCCCGAAAGTTGGTCGGCCAGGTGGGCCGACGAGCCGCGGAATGGCCACCGCGCGGCCGCACTGCGGACAATCCGCTTAGATTCCGCGTGATCAATCCGCCAGCCATCGGAAGGTGACCCGAGTCCCGGGCGCCAATCTCTCAAGATCGGCGAGGCGATACACGGTGGACTTCGCACCGAGGCCCTTGGCCTTGTAGAAGATGAGACGCTGGCCGTTGCGTACCTGGTGCGCCCACAGTCCGACACTGGCTCGCCTGTCGGCGCCGTCGGTGCTGATCAGCCAGCTCGATCCTTCGCCGTCGGGCACCCTCAGCCCCTTCCACGAGCCCACGTTCGGCCCGCTCTCGAGCACGAAGTCGACGGTCTCGTACGACGTCGCGCCCTCGGCAATAGTCACCTCGATGAGGTCACCATCCGGAAGCCGGTGACCGCCGATCATAGCGTTCCACGAGAATCCGATCGGGAACGTGTACTGGTCATAGAGCGGCGGTCGAACGATGCTCGGGTCAAGTGATGTCATCGACTCGGGCTGCGATGCCCACGGCTCGAGTCCCGTGCTCCCATCCCAAGGCTTCATCGTGACCGAGATTCCGGCTGAGGTCACCATCCCGGAGCCGTCAGGGTCTTCCACCAGGCTGTCGACCGTATCCCGCTCGTCGCCGTAGACCTCGTCCGGGCGAAGCCTCGAGAGCCATTGCCGGGAGTCTCCACGGGCACGCAGTTGCCAGCTGGCGAAGAGCCGATCCACATTCGAGTGAAGCAGGAAGACGAACGGATCCAT
This sequence comes from Agromyces sp. NPDC058484, assembly GCF_042720415.1. Classification (NCBI taxonomy): domain Bacteria; kingdom Bacillati; phylum Actinomycetota; class Actinomycetes; order Micrococcales; family Microbacteriaceae; genus Agromyces; species Agromyces sp. NPDC058484. The sequence continues at coordinate 111,184 of NZ_JBHXMP010000004.1, forward strand.
GAACGAGGGATGACCGGCCCCGATCGTTCCGCCGATGTACGCGTGGGCCTCGCCGTGGTTGCCCTCGACCTGGATCCGCATCTCGGGGAATGTTTCGGCCGCGACGGTGGCATCGTCGGGATCGAGCCCCAACTGACGACCCGCGATGGAGAAGTTCTGCGGAGCACCCGCGGCGACCGCCCGAACGACGCCCGCTCCGATGAGGTTGTGGAAGGGCGGGAACAGGCCGCCGTTCGAAGACCCCATGAACTCGCTGTTGAAGAGGTTGACGAAACCCCCGCGTCCGTCGGGGCTTCTTCGAGGATCGGTCTGCCAGTCCCAATAGTGCAAGGCGATGCCCGGATCGACTTCCTGCAGGAGCCCCTCGAACCGATTGATGAGGTTGCGATGCCACGGAAGAAAGGCAGGACCCCCGTGCACGTGCGTCCTGCGGTGGATCTCGTGCTGCATTTTCCACCAGCTGGTCGATCGGTCGGCGCCGGGCCATCGCCGATCGAGCTCGATGATGGCGTCCCGAAGCCGGTCCCGCTCTTCCTGGGTGACGGTGGCCGCGTTTCTCCGCACCGGCGTAGTCGGCGGAATCTCGCCCGGATCGAGTCGAGCCGTGCAGAAGGGAAGGAGTTGCAGGTTGTTGTCGGGCGCGGCATCCGGCGAGGATCGGAGCCACTTGCCCGGGCTGCCGTACACCACCGAGATCGCCGAACGCGAGCCGTTCAATGAGTCGATGAAGTAGCGGTGCTGACGAGACTCGATGTCCACGATCACGTCTTCGGTCCTGCGAGGCGACCACGCCTCATCCGGATTGCACAGGGCGATGATGCGGCGGTGACTGTCCCTGCGTAACTGAGTCACTGGACGGTCCATGCGCAGCCCCCCACTCTTTGTCGATCCTGCCTCTGTGATGGGCCAGCGATGCAGCCGATGGACAGAAACCTGCACTCGTCCGGTCTACTCGCATTCCGCGGGAGCAATCAGTCCTCACTTCTGAGGACTACCTCGATGACCATTGAAGGATCGTCTCAAGGGCAGGTCGAGGGGCAGGTTGGCCAGTCAGCCGCGGGTGAGTTCTTCCCGTATGGCGCGGATCTCCGATGTCAGCTTCTCCATCTCCACCTTTGAGGCTGCTTCCTCCTTCTGGTTGGACTCGCCGACCTTCTCCACGATCCAGGACGCCAAGGTGGCGGTCACCACACCGATCAGCGCGATCCCGCCGATCATCACTCCGACCGCGACGAGCTTCCCCGTCGGCGTCACCGGGAAGTAGTCTCCGTAGCCGACGGTCGTGATCGTCACGAATGCCCACCAGAGCCCGTCCCCGATCGTCTGGATGGACGCGTCGTGACCGCGTTCGGCGTCGAGGACCGCGACGGCAGCTACCCACACGAGCAGCAGCGAAGCGCCAATGACGTAGAGGATCACGCGCCCACGGAATGCAGCACCGGCGGTGCGCTGGAGCACTGCGAGGAGGGTCACCAGCCGGAGCAGCCGGAGTGGGCGGAGCATGGGGAGGACGACGATCGCAAGGTCGAGCAAGTGCGTGTAGAACCACCGCCAACGCTGCTCGGCGAGCCAGAGATTCACGAAGTAGTCGACCACGAACAGCGCCCAGGTGCCCCAGATGACCGTCTCCGCGACGGCCGCTGTAGTGCCGGTGAGCTCGCCGATCACCTGCCACGAGTACGCGATGAGGAACGCCATGGCGGCGATCGCGAGCGGCCAATCGACGAGCTTCTGCCAGCGTTGCTGATCCATGCCGGCCAGCCTAGAGGCGCGCCACGCCCTCTCGGCAGAATAACGTTCTCCGGGTGTTCGCGCCTTCAGCACCCGGTGCGTAGGGCCCGCGGAACGATCCCTCAGCGAGATGGCCGCTACGAGGTGCCTCCACCGCGACCACCGTTGGGCAACGTGATTTGAGCGGTGAAGGTGGTCTCGATCGGAACCTTGCTAACCCGAACGTTCCCGCCGCCGGGCCATTGCATGGCCCGGGTGAGTGCGGCCATACTTCGCTCATGGATCGGGTAGCCGGCGTCATCCGCACGCCCGACGAGCGTCTGCGCGTGTTCGTCAGTTCGACCCTGCGCGAGTTGGCGACGGAACGTCGGGCGGCCCGAGCAGCGATCGAACGCCTCGCCCTCGCACCGGTGATGTTCGAGCTCGGCGCCCGACCCCACCCTCCTCGGTCGCTATACCGCGCCTACCTTGACCAAAGCGACATCTTCGTCGGTCTCTACTGGGAGCAATACGGCTGGATTGCGCCAGGCGAGGAGGTCTCGGGACTGGAGGACGAGTATGACCTCGCGTCGGACATACCGATGCTCATCTACATGAAACGAAGCGATCACCGGCAAGAGCGCCTCGAAGCACTGCTGGACCGCATCCGCAAGGACGACCGAGCGTCATACGTTTCCTTTGACAACGCGGACGAGCTGACCACGCTGCTCACCACGGACCTCGCGACGCTGCTCGCCGAGCGATTCGCCGCTGGCGACCGGCGACGTGCGCCTCGGGCCGACGTGTTGACGAACCCGTCATCGACTGAGATCGTCAGACCCCCGACTCCGCTCACGCGGATGATCGGCCGCGATGACGAACTGGCCGACATCGTCCAGATGCTCTCCATCGAACAGCGCCGCCTCGTGACTCTGACGGGTCCGGGAGGTATTGGCAAGAGCCGACTCGCCATCGCCGCGGCGCGCGAGGTCGAGCAGTCTTTTCCGGATGGTGTCGCGTTCGTGGATCTGGCCCCGGTGCGCGATCCCGACCTGGTTCTGACAACCATCGCCAGCGCACTCGGGATCCGCGACAGCGGCGACGTTCCGCTCTTCGCGAAGGTGAAGAGGGCCCTTGACGGTCGGCGTGTCCTTCTGGTGCTCGACAACATGGAACAGGTCGTGGGCGCAGCGGGAGAGATCAGTGCGTTGCTCAGCGGTTCGACTGCGTCGGTACTCGCGACGAGCCGCACTCTTCTGCGCATCGAGGGGGAGCGGAGCGTCGCCCTGCGGTCGCTGGCGCCGCGAGCCGCGATTGAGTTGTTCGTGGAGCGCGCCCGCGCCGTGAAACCTGACTTTGAGCTCACGGAAGACAATGCTCGGGACATCGCCGCCATCTGTGCCGCGCTGGACAATGCTCCGCTGGCGCTGGAACTCGCGGCGGCTCGCATACGAGTGCTCACCCCGGCGGAGTTGGCGCGCCGCCTGGACCGCGCGCTCACGCTCCTGGTCGACGGCGCGCGGGATCGCCCGGAACGCCAACAATCCCTTCGATCGACCATCGAATGGAGCACCCAGCTCCTCGGCGATGATGAGCGGCAACTCCTTCTGCGGCTCGGCGTGTTCCGTCGCGGGTTTGGTCTGGACGCGGTCGAGTGGATGAATGAGGGCCTCAATGGTGCGGATGCCGTCAGCGCGCTGGCCGCACTGATCGACAGTAGTCTCGTCCGCGAGCAGGACCGCGGCTCACGGGCATGGTTCACAATGCTCGGGGTCGTCCGCGAGTATGCGCGTGACGAGCTCGAAGCCCACGGCTCCCTCCTCGAGTGTCGGGACCGGCACGCGACGTTCTACGCTCGCCTGACGGTGAAGGCTGAACCCGAGCTGATCAGTCCAGAACAGTCACTGTGGATGTCTCGACTGGTCGACGAGTTGGACGAGATCCGCGCGACCATCGACTACTTCTCAGAGACCGGCCGACGGGACGCCATAGCTGAACTGGTCTGGCCCCTGTACTGGTTCTGGTGGGCTCGCGGACTCCCCAGCGAGGTGGTCGGCTGGATGACGCAGCTCCTGCGACCAGGCGTCGAACTGCAGGAGCGTACTCGGTTCCGTGCAGAGTTCTACGAGGCCGGTTTCGGAGTGTGGAAGGGCCATGACCTGAGCGGTCTACCTGCCCTTCAACGTTGCATGGAGTTCTTTCGACACGACGGCGATCCGTTTGGCGAACTTCTCTCGCTCACCGCCCTGGCCTTTTGTGAGCTCCTGAAGAGCCCACCGGAAATAGATGGGGCGCAGCGCATTCTTCGGCAGTGCGAAGAACTAGCCGATCAGCTGAAGAATCCTTTTCTTGTGGCAATGGTGTTGCAGATGCGCGGTCAGGCAACCCTCATGAGTGGCGACATCCCGGCGGCCGTACAACAGTTCGAGCGCAGCCTCGCGGCAACGAGGCAGAGCGGCGAGATAGTCAGCCAGTCAAACGCACTCAATCACCTCGGATGGGCATCGCTGCTCTCCGAGAAGCCCGAAATGTCGCTCAACTACTTCAAGCAGCAAGTGGCGATTTCCTCCGCCGTTGGTCATGAGGAAGGCGTCGCCTTCGGCCTCGAAGGCCTGTTCGCCGTGGCAGCGACGTCGGGCGATATCGATCGCGCCGGACGGCTACTCGGCGCCGCCGACGATGTCCGCGAGAGGAAAGGCGTGCTTCTGAGCATGTTCTCGTACCACGAGCCCATCCTCAACGAGGTGTTGGCTGGACCGTCCGCCACTGCTCTCGACGAGGGACGAGCAGCTGGACGGAAGGCCGGGTTGGCGGCGATCGTCGAGGAGGCGCTCGCCTGACGACCCCAAGTGACCGCGCATTGTTCCTCGTCGGCGGTCTCGAAACCTTCTCGTGCGATGAGCGCGATACCCCGATCATCGGGGAGCGTGCCGGTCACGACGGTACGGCGTCGACGGCTCTCGTGGACATCCAGTACTTCCGCGGCGACCTTCATCAACCACGCCTTCGGCATCATCGGCATGATGGAGCGCGCCGCCCTGCTCGGCGGCACCTGCTAGGCCGGCCCGGCACCAGGCGGCGGGTGGGCCGTCACCGCGGTGCTCCCTCGTTCGAGACCGAGTACAACCGACGCCGTCGCCAACGCGGTCTCGGCAAGGTCACCCCGATCGAGTTTGAGATGATCTATGGAACCCCAGAAGCGGCCTGATCGCCCAACCCCGAAGCGTCAACCAGACCCGGGGCAGACCCGTGGACTCCATACGGCTACGCCATCACGAGCTTTGCGCGGTCGGCAAAATCGCCTGCGGTTCTTGCGTTGTGTGCCGTGCATCTTCCGCCAACCAGTCGATCGACGATTGATTGCAGCGCATCAGTTTCTGCGTCGCGGCCAGGCTTCACCGCCCCATGCCCGTCGACGATGACGTAGCCGAGCTCGAACAGCTCGTCGCAGCCGAGCGCGCACGCGAGCATTGCAATCGACGCGAAGTCTTTGCGGTGTTCCTCGTCTGATACAGCACGGGGCTTGATGTGGGCGGCAACGAGGAGAGACGCAGGCAACTCGCGACTGCAGATATCGCAATTCGCCGTATCGCGGCCGTGAAGAAGATATGCCCGAAGCCGACCTTGTTCACGTCGGCGTCGCCCAATGATCGTCGCATCAGTCTCGCCGAGTTCCCACATGTCATCGACTGACGCTGGTTCTGTGGAATTCATCGTGCTGGTTTCGACAGCGACTTCGAGGCGATCGATGTAGTTCCCCGTGAGGTTGTGAACGCGGGCTGAGGGGGCTTGGCCGCCGATGCCGGTGTGGGGTCTGTGGTGATTGTAGTGGTGGATCCAGTCTTGGTAGGTCGCTGCTCGGGCTTCGTCGCTGTCGTAGACGGCGGCGTAGGCCCACTCGGCGGCGAGGGTGCGGTTGAACCGCTCGACCTTCCCGTTGGTTTGTGGCCGGTAGGCGCGGGTGCGGCGATGCTTCACACGGTCGCCGAGCGCGGTCGCGAAGACGCGTGACCCGGTAGCAGGATCCGTTGTCAGTCATCACCGCGGTGACCGTGACGCCGATGCTGGCGAAGAACGCGTTCGCGCGTTCCCAGAACCCGGCAGCGGTCTCCTTCCGCTCGTTCTCGAGGATCTCCGAATACGCGACCCGGGAGTGATCGTCGACGGCGTGGTGCAAGAACGAGTACCCGCGGCCCTTCTTCTTGTTGTTCCGGTTCCCGGTCTGCCGGCCCAGCATCCGATGCCCGCCGCCGTCCGGGATCCGGCCGAGCTTCTTGATGTCCACGTGCACCAACTCACCGGGGACGGCGACCTCGTACCGGATCGGCTTCGGTTTGCGCACCGGCAGCCCCGTCGACCGGTCGACATGTGTGAGCGGCGGCATCCGGTATCGGGCCAGCACCCGCCCGACCGTTGACCGCGGGACGCCCAGGTGGTAGCCGATGCGGTGGGGTCCCCACTGCCGGTTGAACCGCAACGCGACGATCCGCCGCTCCGTTCGGCGCGGTAGCCGTGTGGACGAGGTGTGCGGGCGTGAGCTGCGGTCCGTCAACGGCAGCCCGGCCCGGTAGCGGTGGGCCCACCGCGACGCCGTCGCCGGCGAGCACTGGAACCGTTCAGCGGCCCGACGGACAGCCCATCCGTCGTCGACGATGAGAACGGCAAGACGGCGACGCCCTACCGGCGTCAAAGGAGCGTTAGCGTGAGTCACGAAGACCTCCGTGTTCAGGATGGTGAGTGTGGTAACCCACATCCTGCACGGAGGTCCTCGCTACCTCAGCCGTTCACAACCTCCCGGGGAAGAACCTTCAGCAACTCGCTCCGGGTGACGGAGCAGGTCGGGAGTAGCCGCCAGTCGTTGAACGAGCGACTCCACCGGGATGTCGAACTGTTCTGCCTCGCGCAATGCCTGTATGGTCCTTGCCCGAAGGTCCCCGGACATTGACGTCACTCGTTATGCACGGACGCGGTGCTTCGAACCCGCCTCATAGTTGCGGTCGGTGAGGTAACTGTGGAGGTAGTCGTCCGCGAGCAACCGGGGGATCTGGTGGCGGTGTTGTGGTGAAGCTTCGAACCGGAGCGCCTTCTTCCCGTTCACGGTGGTGATCGGAATGTCGTAATCGGGATATGACTCAACGAAGGCAACGAGCTTCTTCGTCGTCAGGTTGTTCGCATAGTCCGGGTCGGACTGCAGCAGGCGCGCAACGTACGCCATCTTTGCGCGCATGCTCGGGTCGTCCATCACCGCCTGCTCCAACGCCTCGAACCCGTCGATCCGGATCTTGGCCGTCACAGCCGTCAGTGTGTCCCGGGCAAGCTGGCGCGCCTTATCGGGGGCGTGAAGCTTCGTCTGAATGAGGGTGACTGTCGTGAAATACACGAACTCTCCACACGTGAACACGTCAAAGCGGGGCTCGTAGAAGAGCACGTCACCCTCGATCGGTCGATAGACCCCATCCCGGGGGATAAGCGTTATGCCGCGGGACCGGCGCGTCGCGATCCCAGGCCCTTTGAGCCGGTAGGCAACGATTCTTTTCGCTCCCGTGCCCACCGCGTGCGCCATCGCGACGACGGCGTGCCCACCAGCGTCGTTTGGCGCATCACCGCGTCGTATTGCGGCGTCTACGGCCGAAAGCTCTGGAATGTCCTCCAGCTTCTCGACGAGGACCTGGGAACTGCTCGTCTGATACGAGGGGTCGTAATCGAGGAACTGCCTACCGGTCAGTGCTTCCGCGAACCGTCGGACGTCGTCGACGACCCCCACGGCCATATCGTCGACCAGGTCGAACCGCGTCAAATCCGCATCGGCCAGTGCATCTCCGCGGATCACAAAGTTGTCCAGCCCGGTCGGATCTGCGCCAAGCGCGGTGATGAGCGCTTGTCGCGCCGGTTCATCGGTCAAGGTCGTCCCTTCAACTGGATGGCAACATCGTCACCAAGGTATCGACACTCAACCACTCCCTGCTGCGGAAGGTATCGAGACCTCGACAGCACCATAGTGACCGCGCCGCTCGCCGCCGTCACTTGATAGAGCCGAAAGCCAACGACGGCAAGGGTCGGATTCAGGTGATACAGCCCGGCCCGAACGTAGATGACCACGAGGAGCAGAATGAGCAAGACTGTCGCCGCCAGCGATGCGACGTCATCACCGAACAGCGCGACCACGACCGGGACGATGTAGCTCGAAGCGAACGTTAGAGCCCTTTCGTCCTCACGTCTGACCTCGACCGACTCCACGGGGCGCGGCTGGATCCGAGCGAGGCTGCGAAACACGAGCCACAGGAGAACCAACGACAGGAGGCAACCGGCAAGGATCGCCCAACTGACCCACCCCAAAGTGGGCAGCTTCAAGACTGCGATCAGAGCGAGCAACGGCGCGAACGCCGAGGCAAGTAGCCCTGCACCCACGATCGCCCTCATGCCTCGACTGTAGAGGCAGGCACAGACATCCAAGCGAACAGGGCTCATCGAAGACAGCAGGCGTACCGGCGTCCGGCGCCACACCATCGCTCCAGCCCCCCCGTAGCCTGAATTGACGCACCGGAAAGCGGCGCCTCCGAAAGGAGGTCTGCATAAGCCGAGCTGGCGGCCAGGCCTCCCGGCGGCGCTCGACGCCTTGAAGAATGCGATGTGCTCGCGGGCTCACCGGCGGTGTTGTCCGCGCCGGAGCAGGCGTCCCGTGATCCGATGCCCCGGCGGGCAGAAACCGATGTTCTGGAACCCGGTCCCCGGCGAGCGAGCACATCGTTTGGGATCGTGAACACGGTTCATCGACCCGAAGGACTCCCGCCCGCAGATCCGTAATCAGCGACCCGAAACGCGCACTTCAATCAGCAGCGCTGGGTTGGTCGAACGCGGCGCGGCGGCATGGCTGAACCTGCTCGTCGTGATGTTCATCTGGAACGCGCTGAAGTTCCTCGTCACTGGGCCCGTGACAGCCATTCGGCTGCCTCCCGTGCGAGCCCGTGAGGCTCGTGCGCGACGACTCTCGGTGCTGAGTAAACCGCATGAAGGACATCCCCTACTGTATGGAGCCTGCTTTCGCGCGGCCGCGGACGAGGATGTCGCACGGCTACGGGGCGCGATCGGGCGTGTGATCACGAATTCGACGGCGAATCGGTCTGAACTCCTCACCCTGGCGATCGACCATGGCACCGGCAGACCGAGTACCGATCATGAGCGGTCTGATCGAGGATGAAGCTGCGCCCGGGGCCAGTTCGGCGGATCCAGCGGGAGCCCAGAACAATGGCTTGCGCGAAGAAGCGCGAGCGCAACCGACATCGTTCCTGGCTCACCCATGGGAACAATGACCAGACGGGCACCCGCGAGATGCATCGCCAGCGCCGGTACTGTAGGGCTGTGTACGAGTCATGGGCATCCAGCGCGGCCACGCGCAAGACCATGCAAGGCAACCGCAGCCGCGACAGCAAGGCCGAGATCGCTGTGCGCCGACTCGTCCACGCCCGGGGACTCCGGTATCGAGTCGACGCCCGCCCAGAGGCCGACCTGCGCCGCACCGCCGACCTCCTTTTCACCCGCGTGCGCGTCGCCGTGTTCATCGACGGCTGCTTTTGGCACGGCTGCCCCGAGCACTTCAGCATGCCGGCCACGAACCTCGACTACTGGAGCACCAAGATCGGACGCAACCAGGCGCGCGACCTGGAGACGACCTCCCGGCTTGAGGCGAGAGGCTGGCTCGTGCTGCGGTTCTGGGAGCACGAGACACCGTCAACCGTCGCGGAACGGATCGCCCGGATCGTGCAGGAGAGGCGCGCTGCCGTCAGCGCCTGAGCGCCGGGAGGCCACCGGTCCAGTCGTCGGTGATGGTCTGGATCGGGGCGAGCCGGTCGGGGAAGTCCTTGTGTCGGACCATGTCCGCAGTGCGGCCAAAGCGGAACTTCCATCGCCCGGTCGGTGAGAACAGGCACGCCGCCACCACATCGAAACCGTCGGCTGCGTAGAAGCGCGAAGCCGGGTCACCCTTGGACGCGCGGGTCTTCTGCACCTCCACCTTGAACGCACCGCCGGCTGACGTCTTGGGGCTGGCGTTCTTGCACTCGACCCGCAAGAACGTCCCGTCGTCGAGGGTGACATCGAAGTCGTGCATCGCGTCCACATCGAGCCGCTCCACCGATGCGATGCCAGGCGCGCCCGTGAGCTCCTGCTCCAAGTGGTACTCGGCCACTCCTCCGCGCACGGCGACAGAGAGCCTGTTACGGCCCCCGATGATGTCCAGGATCTGCTCGCTGGTCAGAGCGAACTGCTCCTCGAGCACATGCCGACGCTGCGGCTCGTCGGGGAGGACGCGATCGGCCATCGCAGTCGCGGCGGCGAAGCGCAGCGGGGGGTCCAGACGCAGCGACGTCGCGCGACGCTCCAGCCTGGCGTAGTCGATGAGCCGGTCAGGGGCGAACGCGACGACGGTCTCAAAGTTCGTGGGAGAGCGGGCCTCTGACCGCTTCGTCCCCCCACGGTTGACTTTCTCCCAGACATGCCAGCCGCTACGTCTGGCCTGCTCGATCTCCGCGTCCTTCGCGTAGAAGGAGATCCCCATCGGCAGTGGGTCCCACAGATTCGCGTCGAGTCCGAGGATCACTCCATCAGAGATGTCGATGCCGAGAATCATCGTGACGTCGACGCCAGCGACGTCACGGCCTACCGGATGCTCCCGCTCCCAGCTTTCCTCGGAGCCGTAACGGAGTTGACCGCGAACCTCGTCGTCCGGCCTGCCCTTGGTCTTCACCTTCTTGACTCGGAATGGGTAGATGAGCATCCCGATCCGCTCGTCCGAGTCCAGCTGAACTCCGAGATAGACGGGTGCGCGACCGGGGTCGCTAGCGTAGAGGACACGACCACCAGAGGCCTCGACGGCATGCAAGATGAAGTCGTGCAGATCCGACCGGCCCTGCACCCGGTAGACCTCGCTGAAGGCCCGACCGGCAAGCGACTCGTCCTCCACAGGCCTCCTATCGTCGTCGCATGTCACAGACCGCTCGCTTGCCGCTGGGCATGTCGGGGGTCTGCGACAGACTCGTCTCGACGATACTGGTTGAACACGCCCAGCCCCGGACGACCGGCGGCGCGCGTCCCAAGGATTGAGGTGGCATATGGGTGAGCAGCTCCCGGTGGTGAGCCTCTTCTCCGGAGCAGGAGGGCTCGACCTCGCCGTCGAGCGGGCCGACGCGGAGCCCTTGGCAGCGGGCGATCCTGGCAGCGGCCTGCTGCGAGTGTCGGTCGCGACCGACTACAACGACCCTGCGCTTCAGACCCTCAAGGCCAACTTCCACGGCACGAGGACGCTCACCGGCGACATCCGCGGGGTCCCGACCGATGAGATCCTCGCCGTAGCTGGCCTGCGGTCCAATGAACCGGTGCTCGTGGTCGGCGGCCCGCCGTGCACGCCGTTCAGCAAGTCGGGGTTCTGGCTGGAGCAGAAGCGTGAGAGCCGTGACCCGAACGCGTCTCTGCTGGACGAGTATGTGCGCGTGGTGCGCGACTCTCGTCCCGAGGGGTTCATCCTGGAGAACGTGCAGGGCCTGACCTACAAAACTCATAAGGCGCAGTTCGAGCGACTCCTCAAGGCCCTCGGCGAGCTGGGCTACAACCCGCAGTGGAAGGTCCTCCTCGCCGCCGACTACGGCGTCCCGCAGCTTCGCCGCCGCGTGTTCGTCGTCGGACGCCGTGACGGGGAGAAGTTCGAGTTCCCCGAGCCGACCCACTCCGGCTGGAGCGAGCACACCCGTTCGTTCGATACGAGCAAGATCGCCTACGTCACCGCCGCGCAGGCGTTCGAGGGACTGCCCAGGCTCGTCCGGGCATCCGCCGACGAGATCGTTGACGGCAACTACGGCCAGCTCGCCGCGGAGATCCCGCCCGGCCAGAACTACCTTTGGCACACCGACCGCTACGGCGGACGCAACCACTTCGAGTGGCGCAGCCGTTACTGGACATTCCTACTCCGACTCGACCCAAACCGGCCCTCCACCACGCTCCAGGCTCAGCCCGGCCCGTGGGTCGGCCCATTCCACTGGGAGAACGTGCGCACTGCCTCTGGCGAGGAGCGCGCGCGTCGACTGCGCGTTAACGAAATGCTCCGGCTGATGTCCTTCCCGGACGACTTCAAGATCAACGGCACTCGCGCCGATGTGCAACGCCAGCTCGGCAATGCCGTCCCACTTGAACTCGGCAAGGCCGTCGTCCGGGCGCTCATAAGCCAGCTGGGCTATCTCGAGCCCAGTGGAGCATCGCAAGCGATCGCGTTCGGCTGACCCGAACACAGACGCTGATGCCCCCACGAGCTGCCCTCGTCACCCGCTAGCATCCTTGGTCGGTCCGACGCTAAGGATCGAGGACTCTCGCAACGGATGGCCCGCATTCGCCAGCAATGAGGCCGACGGCGATCTCATCCCGGCAGCGATTTACGAAGGCGAGGTCCACGAGTCCCACCGTGGCAATCCCACCGAGCGGCACTTCTAGAATCCGGCCTCTCCTTCCGACCACCTGGAAGTGCCGACGCGGATTTGATCACCCGGCGAAAACTCGGCGCGATCCGGTCTCGATTTGGGTCGAGGGTGGTCGAGCAGACTCGAACCGTGACGTAAACTGGTTGGACCATCGCAAATAGCCCGATCGAGAAAACACGATCTGACTAGGGATAATTCGAGGGATGATTGCCGAAAGGGAGTCGATGCCGCGGGGTGGAGCAGTTCGGTAGCTCGCTGGGCTCATAACCCAGAGGTCGTAGGTTCAAATCCTGCCCCCGCAACCGAATCGGGATGCCCGGTCTCTTCAGAGGCCGGGCGTTTCGTGTTTACCGCCTGCGTTACGTCAAGGATTCGCGATGCGGCGAGCACGAGGGACGATACGTCGGCGTCAAGTCGCTCCCGTGCGTGGTGTAGTCCGGGCTCGGCCCCCTCGCGACGCTGACGCAGCGGGAACGAAGGGCGAGCCGTAGGCTGTGGCTATGCAGCCCGACTCCGCTGGATTCGCGATCGCCGTCGCCCAGTTCGCACCCGGAGCCGACGGCGCGGCGAACCTCGCCGAACTCACCCGCCTCACCGAACTCGCCGTGTCGCGCGGGGCACGACTCGTCGTGTTCCCCGAGTACTCGAGCTACTTCACGCCCGAGCCCGGCCCCGACTGGCGGGAGGCCGCGGAGCCGGTGGGTGGCGCCTTCACCGAGCACCTCGCAGCGCTCGCGAGCCGGCTCGACGTGCACGTGGTCGCCGGACTCATCGAGCGGCTCGACGACGACGACCGCAGGGTCGGCAACACCGTCGTCGCCGTCGCGCCCGGCGAGGGCGTCGTCGCGCACTACCGCAAGCTCCACCTCTACGACGCGTTCGGGCAGCGCGAGTCGGAGTGGGTGGCGCCGGGGGAGGCCGGCGAGCCCGAGACCTTCGAGGTGGGCGGCATCCGCTTCGGGCTGCAGACCTGTTACGACGCCCGCTTCCCCGAGGTCACCCGGCGCATCGTCGACGCGGGCGCCGACGTCGTATGCATGCCCGCCGAGTGGGTGCGCGGCCCGCTGAAGGAGGCGCACTGGCGCGTGCTCACCACGGCGCGGGCGCTCGAGAACACCATGTACGTCGCCGCGGCCGACCATGCGCCGCCGGCGGGCGCCGGCAACAGCATGATCGTCGACCCGATGGGCGTCGAACTCGCGACGATCGGCGAGTCGACGGATGTCGCGGTCGCCTGGATCTCGCGCGAACGCATCGATGCCGTGCGACGCGTGAACCCCGCGCTCGAGCTTCGCAGGTTCGAGGTCAGGCCGCGCTGAGCCGCGAGAGCCGCGCCGACGCCTCCTCGAGCACGTCGTGGCGCTTGCAGAACGCGAAGCGCACGAGGCTGCGGTAGGCGTCGTGGCGGTCGGGGTGCACGAACGCCGACACCGGCACGCCGACGACGCCGGCCCGCTCGGGAAGCTCGCGGCAGAGCACCGCGCCGTCGTCGTATCCGAGCGGTGCCGCGCCGGCGACGATGAAGTAGCCGGCGTCGGGGAGCGGGATCGCGAAACCCGCCGCCTCGAGTCCGCCCGCGAGCACGTCGCGTTTCGCGCGGAGGGCGGCCGCGGCATCCGTGAACACCGCATCGGGCAGCGCCAGGCCGGTGGCGATCGCCGGCTGGAACGGCGCGCCGTTCACGTAGGTCAGGTACTGCTTCACGGCGAGCACGCTCGTCACGAGGTGCGCCGGCGCCGTGAGCCAGCCGATCTTCCATCCGGTCGTGCTGAACGTCTTGCCGCCCGAGGAGATCGTGATCGTGCGCTCGCGGGCGCCCGGCCGGGTCGCGATGGGCCGGTGCGGTGCGCCGAACGTGAGGTGCTCGTACACCTCGTCGGTGACGATGACGGCGTCATGGCGGATCGCGAGCTCGACGACGCGGTCGAGGACGTCGTCGCCCAGCACCGTGCCCGTGGGATTGTGCGGCGAGTTGACGAGGATCACGCGGGTGCGATCGGTGACCGCCGCGTCGAGCTCATCGAGGTCGGGTCGCCAATCCGGGAACAGCAGGGGCACCGTGCGGTGCACGCCGCCCGCGCGGGCGATGAGGGCGGCGTAGGCGTCGTAGTACGGCTCGAAGGTGACGACCTCATCGCCCTCGTCGACGAGCGCGAGGATCGTCGCCGCGAGCGCCTCGGTGGCACCGGCGGTCACGAGCACCTCGGATGCCGCGTCGACCTCGAGCCCGTACCACCGCAGCTGGTGCGCGGCGATCGCCTCGCGCAGCACGGGCGCGCCGATGCCGGGCGGGTACTGGTTCACGCCGTCGGCGATGGCCTGGCGTGCCGCCTCGAGCACCTCGGCGGGCCCGTCTTCGTCGGGGAATCCCTGCCCGAGATTGATGGCGCCGGTGCTGGCGGCGAGGGCGCTCATCTCGGCGAAGATCGTCGCCGCGATCGTGCCGTCGGCGGCGAGCAGGCCCGCGCCGGCCGCCGTGCGCTGCCAAGGGCGGAGTCCGGGTGCGGGGGAGAAGTCGCTCACGCTCTCACCGTACGTCAGGGTGAGGCCGCTACGCTGGCGCAGGGCGTGCCCGGCGGCGGCATCCGCGTTGGGATGAATCACTGCTGGGGGATAGCCGGATCACAGACTTCGCCGATGCCGCACACAGCTTCCGGCGGGATGCTGGCATCAGCTTGGAAGGAGCACAACATGACTGAGAGCACCGAAGGCCCCACGGGCGAGGTCCGCGAGGGGAACGATGTCCGCGAGGGCGATGGCGTCGAGACCGCCCCTGCCGCGACCGCCCCGACTGCGCCCAGCGCCGACGCCACGCCCGCCGCGCCCGGCGCCCACGTGGCACCCGCCCCGCCGGCCGCCGACGTCGCACCCGCCGCCCCGGCCGCCACGGGCACCGTGTACCAGCCCGGTCAGGCGCCGCAGCCCTACCACGCCCCGCAGCACATGAACGCCACCGCGCCGACGCAACCGTTCGACGGCCAGGTTCCACCGGCGTTCGGCGGGCCGCGCCCGGCTGAGACGCAGCCCACCACGCCGCTCGCGGGCGTTCCGCCCTACGGCGCACCGGCCGGCGCGCCCGCACCGCCCGCACCCGCAGCCGACGCACCGGCCGGCGAGCAGCCCGCGCGCAGGCAGCGCGTCGGGTTCGGCGTCGCCGCCGCGATCGTGGCCGCCGCGCTCATCGGCGGCGCATCCGGCGCGGGCGTCACCGCGCTCGTCACGAGCAATCAGCAGCCGGCCTCGAGCGAGAGCGCGGGCGACGCGCAGAACATCGTCGTCAACGACGCCGACTCCGTGAACCAGATCACGGCGGTCGCCGCGAAGGCGAGCCCGAGCGTCGTCACGATCTCGGTGACCGGCGGTCAGGCAGGCGGTTCGGGCTCAGGCATCGTGCTCTCCGACGACGGCTACGTGCTCACCAACACGCACGTCGTCACGCTCGACGGCGCGACCGGCGATCCCTCGATCCAGGTGAAGACGCACGACGGGCACCTCTACGATGCCGAGCTCGTCGGCACCGACCCGCTCTCCGACCTCGCCGTCATCAAGCTCGCGGATGCCTCGGGCCTCACGCCGCTCGAGTTCGCCGACTCCGACGAGCTCAACGTCGGCGACACGGCGATCGCCATCGGCGCCCCGCTGGGCCTCGCCGGCACCGTGACGAACGGCATCGTGAGCGCACTGAACCGGTCGATCGACGTCGCGTCCTCGGCGGCACCCGAGACGCCCGACGACGCTCAGGAGGGTGAGGGCGGCCAGGGCGACGGCTCCGAAGAGCGTCCGTTCGACTTCTTCTTCGACCTGCCCGACCCCGACGGTGGAGAGCAGCAACAACAGCAGCCCACGAGCGCGGGCCAGGTGTCGCTGCCGGTCATCCAGACGGATGCCGCGATCAACCCGGGCAACTCGGGCGGCGCGCTGCTCGACTCCGAGGGACGGCTCATCGGCATCAACGTCGCGATCCTCTCCACGGGCGGTGCGAGCGCCGAGGCCGGCAACATCGGCGTGGGCTTCGCGGTTCCGTCGAACCTCGCCGAGCGCATCGCCAAGGAGATCATCGAAACGGGTTCGGCGACGCACGGCCTCCTCGGTGCGACGGTCACGGCCGCCGAGGCCGACGATCGCAGCGACACGGTCGGCGCCCTGATCTCCGAGGTGAGCACCGGCGGCGCGGCCGCGCAGGCGGGCCTCCAGCCGGGCGACGTGGTCACCGAGTTCAACGGGGTCCCGATCACCGACCAGACCGACCTCACCGCCCAGGTGCGCGCGCTGCCCGGCGGCGCGACCGCCGAGATCACCTTCACGCGCGACGGCGAGTCGCAGACGCTCGACGTCACGCTCGGCACGTTCGAGGGCTGACACACCGGGGCATGACGGGCCGGGGTCTTCGGACCCCGGCCCTTCATCGATCGCGGGCGACCCGGCTGCTAGGCTCGATCGACCCGAGCGAGTGAGGAACATGCCCGACCTGCACCACCAGGCGACTCCGTCGCCGCTCGTCGGCGTCTCGTACGTCATGCCCGTGCTGAACGATGCCACGCACGTGCGCGCGGCGGTCGAGTCGATCCTCGCCCAGGACTATGCCGGGCCGGTCGAGGTGCTCATCGCGCTCGGGCCCTCGATCGACGGCACCGCCGAGCTGGTCGCCGACCTCGCCGCCCGCGACACCCGCGTGCGGGTGCTCGAGAACGAGGTCGGTTCCACCCCCGCCGGGCTCAACATCGGCATCCGCGCGGCACAGCACGACGTGGTCGTCCGCGTGGACTCGCACTCGATGCTTCCCTCCGACTACTCGCGCATCGCGGTCGAGACCCTCGAGCGCACCGGCGCCGACAACGTCGGCGGCATCATGGATGCGCGCGGCGAGACCGCCTTCGAACGCGCGGTCGCGATCGCGTACACGACGAAGGTCGGACTCGGCGGCTCGGCCTTCCACGTCGGCGGCGAGGAGGGTCCGGCCGACACCGTCTACCTCGGCGTGTTCCGGCGCGCCGCGCTCGAACGCGTGGGCCTCTTCGACGAGGCGATCAAGCGCGGCCAGGACTGGGAGCTGAATCGCCGCCTCCGCGAGACCGGCGGCACGGTGTGGTTCACGCCCGCGCTCGGCGTCACGTACCGGCCGCGTTCCACGCTCGAGCGCCTCGCGCGGCAGATGTTCTCGACGGGGCTCTGGCGCGGGGAGCTCGCTCGGCGGTTCCCGTCGGCGAACGGCATCCGCTACTTCGTGCCGCCCGTCATGGTCGTCGGCGTCGTGCTGGGACTTGCCGTCGGCATCGCCGGCATCGTGCAGGCGGCACTGGGCGTCGCGCCGTGGCTCCTCCTCGGCTTCGCCGTGCCCCTGGTGTACCTGCTCTTCGTGGTCGTGGCGGCGCTCGTGTACGCCCGCGGTCGAGGCGTCGGCACCGCCGCCTGGTTTCTCGTAGTCTTGCCGTGCATACACGTCTCGTGGGGGGTGGGCTTCGTGCTCGGATACCTCGCGCTGACGAGCAACATCGCAGGGCACACGGGAAGGTGACGCGGATGTCGCAAGCCGGGCAGCATCCGGCGAGGCCCACGAGCATCGCCGAGCTCCGCGCCGTCACCCAGCCGCCCGAGGTGCGGGGGCGTCGCAACGCCGAGCACTGGACCGCGTCGCTCTACCTGCGGCGCTTCTCGCCGTACCTCACCTGGCTGCTCCTGAAGACGCCGATCTCGGCGAACGGCGTCACGGGGCTCATGATCCTCGTCGGCTGGTCGACCGCGGCGGCGCTGCTCATCCCCGGCGTCTGGGGCGCCCTGCTGGCGGTCGTGCTCGGCCAACTGCAGATGCTCGTCGACTGCTGCGACGGCGAGGTCGCCCGCTGGCGCCGCACCTCGTCGCCCGCCGGCGTCTTCCTCGACAAGGTCGGCCACTACACGACCGAGGCGCTGATCCCGCTCGCGCTCGGCATCCGCGCGGCCGCCTACCCGCTGGAGTTCCCGGCCGACTTCCTCTGGACGACCATCGCGGCGCTCCTCGCGCTCGTCATCGTGCTGAACAAGGCGCTGAACGACATGGTGCACGTCGCACGTGCGAACGCCGGGCTGCCGAAGCTCGCCGACACCCACGGCGAGACGGCGCCGCGAGGCGGGCTCATCGCGACGCTGCGCAAGGCGGCGCGGTTCCTGCCCTTCCACCGGCTCTACCACTCCGTCGAGCTCACGCTCATCGCCCTCGTCGCGGCGCTCGTCGGTCTCATCGGCGGCCAACCGCTCATCGACCGCATGGTCGTGGCAGTGCTGCTCCCGCTCGCGCTGCTCTCGCTCATCGGCCACTTCGTCGCGATCATGGCGTCCCGCCGTGTCCGAGCCTGACAGCCGACCGGTCCCTGAGCCCGCCGGAGGGCCGCCCGCTTCGACGAGCTCAGCGAGCTGGGGCCGGCCGCGCGTCGGCGTCGTGGTGCTCACGATGGGCACCCGGCCCGGCGACCTCGCACGCGGCATCCGGAGCATCCTCGACCAGCAGGATGTCGCTGTCGACGTCGTGTGCGTCGGCAACGGGTGGGACCCGGCATCCGCGGAGCCGCCGCTGCCCGCGGGCGTCAAGACGCTGCACCTGCCCCAGAACCTCGGAATCCCCGCCGGTCGCAACCGCGGCGTCCCCGAGGTGGGCGGCGACGTGCTGTTCTTCCTCGACGACGACGCGTTCCTGCCGAGCCCGCGGTTCCTGGCCGACGGATGCCGCATGCTCGCCGCGCGGCCCGAGCTCGGCCTCATCCAGCCGCGTGTCGTCGATCCGACCGGCAAGGTCTCGCCGCGCCGCTGGATCCCGCGCATCCGCAAGGGCGACCCGGCGCAGTCGAGCAGCGTCTTCTCGTGCTGGGAGGGTGCGGTGCTCATGCCGCGTGCCGTGTTCGACGCCACCGGCGGTTGGGCCGACCCGTTCTTCTACGCGCATGAGGGCATCGAGCTCGCGTGGCGGGTGTGGGAAACCGGACACGTCGCGTGGTACGCGGGCGACCTCGAGGCGGGGCATCCGGTCATCGACCCGGCGCGACACGCGTACTACTACCGCCTGAATGCCCGCAATCGGGTCTGGCTGGCGCGGCGCAACCTGCCCCTGCCGCTCGTTCCGCTCTACGTCGCATCCTGGACCGCGATCCAGGTGCTGCGCTGGGCGCGGCGTCCGGCGGCGCTGCGCGCGTGGTTCGGCGGATGGCGCGCGGGCTGGCGGGAGCATCCGGGGCAGCGGCGGCCGATCCGCTGGCGCACGGTGTGGCGCATGACGCTCGCCGGGCGGCCGCCGATCGTCTGATGCGCTCGGGCCCGTCCGCCACGCGGCATCCGCTCAGGGCGCTCTCGCTACCCTTGGACGGTGGGATTCCGAAGAGACGCGCAGCGCGCCGTCAAGTTCGCCAGAGACGTCATGTGGTCGCGGCGCGCCCAGCGGGAGCTCGTCGCACGCTTCGCCGAACGGCCGCCGGTCGCTCCGCACCGGTTCCGCATCGGCGTGTACTTCGCCGACGGACGGGTGAACCTCTACCAGCTGCGGCAGTGGTACAAGCCGCTCGCCGAGCTCGCGAAGCGGCATCCGGTGCTCATCCTGAGCCGCACCTCAGGGGCGACGCTCGACCTGCTCGACGAATCGCCCCTTCCGATCGCGCACGTGCGCCGCGTCGCCGACCTCGAGCAGGTCATCCACGACCAGGACCTGCACATCGTGTTCTACGTGAACCAGAACGCGAAGAACTTCCAGATGATGCGCTACGGGCGCCGCTGGCACGTGTTCATCAACCACGGCGAGTCCGACAAGATGTACATGACCACGAACCAGTTCAAGGCCTACGATTACGCCCTCATCGCGGGCGACGCGGCCAGGGCGCGGCTGGAACGTGTGCTCTGGGACTACGACTTCGACAAGCGCGCCATCCCGATCGGCCGTCCGCAGGCCGACCACTACCTCGACGGATCGCCGTTGCCGTACGCACCCGATGAACGCGAGGTCGTGCTCTACGCGCCGACGTGGGAGGGCGACCGCGGCGCCGCGGCCTACGGCTCGATCGCGTCGCACGGGGTGCAGCTCGTTCGCGGTCTGCTCGCGACCGGGCGGCATCGCGTGATCTACCGGCCGCACCCGCGCTCGGGCGTCATCGATCACGACTACCGGGCCGCGAATCGTGCCATCATCGCGGCGATCGCCGCGGCCAACGCCGCGGATCCCTCGGCACAGCACGTGTACGACGACGGGCCCTCGCTCGGGTGGCAGCTCGCGGCGGCGGATGTCGCGATCGTCGACATCTCGGCGATGGTGTACGACCGGCTGGCCGCGGGCAAGCCGCTGCTGGTCACTCGTCCGGCCAACCCCGAGGCGCAGATCGACACGGGCGGGTACCTGCAGGCGTGCGAGTGGCTCGATGCATCGGATGCCGCGACGATGGTCGCCCGCATCGACGAGGTCGCTCATGACGAGGCCGCCCTCGCGCGGCTCGGCGCGTGGGTCGAACGCTACTTCGGCGACACCAGCCCGGGCGTGACCACCGAGCGGTTCCACGCCGCCGTCGATCACCTCCTGGCCGAATGGGAGCGCTTCGCGGCGCTGCACGCCGGCGAGGAGGACGTCGACGAGTTCGAGGAGGAAGACGAGGACGAGGCGGAGGCGCTCGGGGCGTAGCGGCGCGGGCTCGGTCGTCAGGTCAGGTGACGTCGTCTGGGGCGGCGCTGGAATCATCCGGGGCCGCGTCGTCGGGCGTTTCGTCTGCACGTTTCCGCCCGATCCCGCGGCCGGCCTTGCGCGCGACCGAGCGAAGCCCACGGGATGTCGAGACGGCGAGCTCTCCGACGGCGGTACCGGCCCGTGACATCCGCGTGGCCGTCGACCGCAGCACGGTGTCGCGCTCGCTCGGTTCGAGCACGGGCGGCACGGTGGCGGGCGGTGCGCCGAACGCGAGTCGCGACTGCTGCAGCACCTTGCGGCCGAGGAGGTGGTTGCCGACGCCTCCGATGGCGGCGCCGATGCCGAACGGGATGGCCTTGCCGATGATGCCGGCGCCACCGCGTACGGCGAACTGCCTGATGAAGACGGTGCGAAGCCGGTCGACGACGCCGCCCATGATGGCCTTCGGCATGCTGTTCGTGATGAGCTCGCCCCAGTACACGTTGCGGGGCGCGCCCTTGCCGCTGGCCTGGCCGGCGAACTGGCGCACGAGGTCGATGCCCTCCCGTCCGAGCATCAGCGTCATCACGAGGGCTCTCGCGCGGTCGGGGTTCTCGACCGCGATGCCGTGCACTTCGGCGACGGACTGTGCGAAGAGCGCGGTCGCCTCGAGGAACCCGGCCGTCTCCACGCCCGACAGCGCAAGCGTGACCCCTGTGCCGATGCCGGGCACGACGGCCGTCGCGCCGACCGCTGCGCCGCCGGTCGTGACCGCGGCGAGGTAGCGGCGCTCGAGGATGCGCACGAGTTGCTCGGGTGTGGCGTGCGGGACCCTCCGACGGATGCTGCGCAGGTGCGCCACGACGATCGGACGCTGGATGTGGAGCATCACGTCGATGCCGCGCTCCACGCCATGGGATCGACCCTGGTCGGTGGCGGGCCGGCCCGGGCCCGGCTGGTCGCGGTCGGCGGCGCGCTCGCCGGGGCCGGCGTCGGCCTCGGCCTCGGTACCCGACTGTGCCTCGCGCGGCGCGTCGGATCCCATCGAGGTGATCTTGTGCACTCGGTCGGGCATGCGGTCGATGATAGGCGCTGCCGCTGAGTTCCACGACGGGGTTGCGTGCGGCCGGGCTACTCCTCGTTGGAGGGGAACACCTTTCGCGCGATCGCCTGCACGTCGCGGTCGATCGCATCGACCCGGTGCTCGAGTCGGCCCATCCGTTCTTCGAACCGGTCCAGCCGATCCTCCACCCGTTCGAATCTGCGGTCGACCTGTTCGAATCTGCGGTCGACGTGCTCGAAGCGAGCGACCATCTCGTTTCGCAGTCCGCCGATCTGCGCCGAGACGGCTCGCATCATGAGCTGGGTGGTCAACGTGATCGTGCCGACGAGCGACGCGGCCAACACGCCGATCACCGCCCAGATCTGCGGCTCCGTCAAACTGATCACGCTCCAATCATCCGGTGTTGCTGAGCAGATTGCCAGAGTGGCGGGCTCACCGGCCGCGCGATCCCGCTGATGGAGCGGAAGGTAGGGTCGCGTGAACGGTGGAGGACGGGTTACTTGCCCGTGCCGTGGTCCGCGTTGTACCGGTCGAGCACGTCGTCGATCGGTCCATCGAGCACGAGGGCGCCCTTGTCGAGGTAGAGGCCGCGCGTGCAGAAGCGACGCAGGTCGCGTTCGTTGTGCGACACGAAGAACAGCGTGCGGCCGCCGGCGAGGAGTTCGTCGATGCGCCGGTAGCACTTCTCCCGGAAGGCCTTGTCGCCGACGGCGAGCACCTCGTCGACGAGCATGATCGGCTCCTCGAGCTGCGAGATCACGGCGAACGCGATGCGCACCTTCATGCCGCTCGAGAGGTGCTTGTAGGGCGTGTCGAGGAAGTCGGCGAGGTCGGCGAATCCGACGATCTCGTCGAACTTCGCATCGATCTGCGCCCGCGTCATGCCGTGCAGGCCGGCGGTCAGGTACACGTTGTCGCGCACGGTGAGGTCGTCGACGAACCCGCCCGTGATCTCGATCAGCGGCGCGACGCCGCCCGAGACCTCGACCGTGCCCTCGTCGGCGATCATGACACCTGCGACGAGCTTCAGGAGCGTGGACTTGCCCTGGCCGTTCCGGCCGACGACGCCGATCGCCTCGCCGGGGCGCACGTGGATCGACACGTTCCGGAGTGCCCAGAACTCGTCGGGGCGAGTGCGGCGGCGGCGTCCGGCGAGGAGGTCCTTGAACGAGCGACGACCGCGCCGGTTGCGCCGGAAGCGGATGCCGAGACCGTCGGTGCGGATCGCGGTTTCGGCCGCCGAGACGGCAGCGGCAGGGGCATCCGTCATCAGATCTCCTTCAGCACCTGGCGCACGCTGCCGCGGAAGACGAGCAGGCCGACCACGAGCAGCGCGAGCGACATGGCGGCGGAGATCACGACGTTGAACCAGTCGAGCTCGTCGGGGAAGAACCCCGCCCGGTATAGCCCGAAGATGCCCGTCAGCGGGTTGAACGCCGCCCAGAGGTGCAGCTCGTCGGGCAGGTTCGAGACCCCGTAGATGATCGGCGAGGCGTAGAAGAGAAAGCGCAGCACGAGCTTGACCGCGCGTTCGAGATCGCGGAAGAACACGACCAGCGGGGCGACGATGAGGGCGACGCCGACGGTGAGGATCGTCTGCAGCACGATGGCGAGCGGGAAGAACACCAGTTCCCAACCCACCCTCGAGTCCGGCGCCAGCAACACGAAGAGCGCGAGCACCGGCAGCGAGAACACGAACTCGATGCCCTTCGAGAGCACGATGCGGTTCACCCAGATCGTGCGCGGGATCATGGTCGACCGCACGAGCTTCGCGTCCTTCAGGAACGCCCGCGTCGAATCGGAGATCGCGCCGTTGAACCACATCCACGGCAGCAGCGCCGCCAGGAGGAAGACGATGTACGGCTCCGTGCCGACCGGCCGCTGGAAGACCTGGGTGAACACGAACCAGTAGATACCGGCCATCAGCAGCGGATCGAGCACCGACCAGAGGTATCCGAGCACCGAGGTCGAGTACCGCACCTTCAGGTCGCGGGTGGTGAGGAGCCAGAGCGAGTGCCGATACCGGATCCAGGGCGTCCGCTGGAGCGGATGCGTCTCGCCCGCACCCCCGACCGATACCGCGCTCATCACGATCTCATCGTAGATGCCCGGCGGCGGTAGGTTTGAAGGCGGGCGGGAGGCGGAGTGCCGCACCCGGTCGGAAGGAAGTGCCGTGCACCGCACCAGTACCCGCGTTCTCCTGAGTTGCGCCGCGATCGGCGTCGTCGGCGGCATCGTCGCCGGCGCGTCGGGCTATCTCGCCGCCGCCTTCGCGGCCTTCGGGCCGCTTCTCTACGGCATCACGGTGGGCACCCACTTCCTGCCCAGCGTGGTCGCACTGTCACTGCTCAAGCGCCCCGGCACCGCCGTGCTCGCCGGTGTCATCGCCGGGCTCGTGGGCACCGCGTTCGCGCCATGGTGGATCGTGCGCTACCTCGGCACGGGGCTGCTCGTCGGCGTGCTCCTCGAGGTGCCGTTCCTCATCACGGGATATCGCCGCTGGGACGCGTGGCTGTTCTACGCCTCGGCCGTCTTCTCGGGCGTCGTGATCGCCGCCGGCGTCTTCATCGGCCTCGGAGCCGAGTACTACCCCGTCTGGGCCTGGGCGATCGCGCTTCCGCTCTGGGTGGGCAGCCCCGTCGTGTTCACGTGGATCGGCCGACTCATCGCGGCTCGGCTCGCGAGGGCCGGGGTCGCGCAGGCGGCCTGAGATCGCGAAGAGCGGATGCCACGAGGCATCCGCTCTTCACTGCTGTGGTGCTGCGATCACACGAAGTGGTTCGCACGCTCCAGGTCTTCGGCGAAGTCGATCTCGACCGCGTAGAGGTCGGAGATGTCCATCGGCTCGACGAGCATGCCGTTCTTCTCGATGGCGAGCTCGATGCCGCGCTCGAAGTAGTCCTGGTCGCCGACGCGCTGCAGGTGCGCGAGGAGCGTCGCCTTGTCGCGGCTCGACACGTAGTTGATGCCGACCGCCTCGCCGAGGCCGCCGCGCACCGTCTTCGAGAGCTCCTTGATGTAGCCCTCGGCGGTCGTGGTGTACTTCACCTCTTCGTCGGACACCTTGGCGGTGTTGACCGTGACGAAGGACTGGTCGCGCACGATGAACGGCAGCGCGCGGTCGAGGATGCGCGGGTCGAACACGACGTCGCCGTTCATCCAGAGCACGCCGCCCGCCTGCGACGCCGCGAGGGCGCGCATCAGGCTCTTCGACGTGTTCGTCTGGTCGTACTCCTCGTTGTAGACGAAGGATGCCTGCGGGAACGCCTCGATGATGTGCTCGAGCTTGTAGCCGACGACGATCGTGACGTCGGCGTTCGCGCCGAATGCGTGCCCGATGTTGTCGAACTGCTGGCCCATGATGGTGCGGCCGTCGCTGAGTTCGGTGAGGGGCTTGGGAAGGGATCGCCCGAGCCGGCTCCCCATGCCGGCCGCGAGAATCACGATCTGGGTGGTCACTGCATCTCCTTCGGTGGGTCGGATGTCACGGGGCTCGTCGCCGAGCGTTCGACCCTCGTTCATCCGCAAGTTCACATATGGACACGCCGTTATGCCGGAATTCAGGATACCGGGCGAACAGGGCCGCCACCTCGAAAAGTTGGACGGTCGTAGTGGGATCGTGATGCGATGTTCAGGAGATGTACAGCTATCGGATGACTCGGTGGGCCGTCGCAGAACCGATCCGGCGGTACTGGTTGGTAGGTTGTCTGGGTGACTTCCGTTTCGCTCTCTGATCATGACGACGAAGCTCCCGAAGGCACCGGCACGGGGGTGTCCGCCGATCGGGGGCGGCCGGTCGAGCCCCGGGTTCCGCGAGCCGAGAAGTCGGCGGATGCCGCGACGACGCCGGATGCGCCGAAGTCCCCGCGCACCCCGAAGCCCTCCAAGTCGCCCGCCACGAAGCGCGCGAGCACCGCGAAGGCTCCCCGAACGGCCGCCGCGAAGAAGGCGGCAGCCGACTCCGAGACCGACACGGGTGGCGAGACGGAAGCGTCGGCACCGTCTGCGCCATCGAAGCGCACCGCGGCCTCGCGGGCCGCTTCATCGAAGGCGGCCGCTGAGCGCGGCGAGGCCGCGAAGAAGACTCGGGCCTCCCGCTCGTCTGCGGCGAGCACACCGGCGGAGCGAAGCCGTGCGGCATCCGCCGCCTCCACGAAGCGCCGGACGCAGCGTGTCGCCGCAGCGCTCACTGCAGAGACCACCGCCGCTGAGCGGGCGAAGAGCAAGGCGAATGAGGTCGACGCCTCGGGCGCCGGGTCGGCGCCTGTCGACGAGATCGACGAGACAACTCGGGAGCGGCCCGCGGCCCGCGGCAAGGGTGCCGCCGCGGCGGCCGGCGCCGCGAAGGCGGCCGTCGCTGCGGCCGTGATCGCCGATGACGCCATCGCGGAACCCGGCTCGACCACGCCGCGGTCCGCCGACGTGGCGCGGCCGACCGCAGATCCGGTGGCGGCACCCGCGCCCGAGGCATCCGTCGACGCATCCGCCGAGGCGGAAGTGGTCGCCGAGGCCGAGAGCGTCGCCGAGGTCGACGCTCCCGCCGAGGTCGAGGCTCCCGCCGAGGTCGAGGCTCCCGCCGAGGTCGAGGCTCCCGCCGAGGTCGAGGCATCCGACACACCGTCGGGCGATCAGGCCGTCGTGGTCATCCCGGCGCCCACGACGCCCGCGCCGCGCAAGAAGCGCACGATGCGTGTCGCCCGTCCCGCACCCGCGCCAGATGCACCGCGGGTGCTCGCCATCGAGGGGCTCGTGAAGCGGTTCGGCGACAACACGGCCGTCGACGGCATCTCCCTCGACGTTCGAGCCGGTTCGTTCTTCGGCATCGTCGGCCCGAACGGCGCCGGCAAGACGACGACGCTCTCGATGGTCACGGGGCTGCTCCGCCCCGATGCCGGCAGCGTGCACATCAACGACATCGACGCGTGGGCCGATCCGCGTGCCGCCAAGCGCGCCACCGGCGCGCTTCCCGACCGGCTTCGGCTCTTCGACCGGCTCACCGGGGCGCAGCTGCTGTACTACGCCGGCTCCCTGCGCGGGATCGACGACCGCACGGTGCGCGACCGCAGCGTCGAGCTCATCGCCGCGTTCGGCCTCGAAGATGCCGTCGATCGGCTCGTCGCCGACTACTCCGCTGGCATGACGAAGAAGATCGCACTGGCCTGCGCGATGATCCATGCGCCGCGCCTGCTCGTGCTCGACGAGCCGTTCGAGTCGGTGGACCCGGTCTCGGCGGCGAACCTCACCGAGATCCTCGAGCGATACGTGGGCGGTGGCGGCACTGTGCTGCTGTCGAGTCACGGCATGGATCTCATCGAGCGCGTCTGCGACTCGGCCGCGATCATCGTCGGCGGTCGGGTGCTCGCATCCGGCACGCTCGACGAGGTCCGCGCGGGGCAGACCCTGGAAGACCGCTTCGTCGAGCTCGCCGGCGGACGCAAGGCAGCGGAGGGCATGGAATGGTTGCACAGTTTCTCCGACTGAAACTGCGCCTGCTCGCGAACATCTTCCGGCGGAGCCCCTGGCAGGTCGTCGGCATCGTCGTCGGGCTCGTCTACGGGCTCGGTGCGGCGGCGGTGCTCTTCGGGGCACTCGTCGGGCTCCGTTTCGTCAGCGATGTCGAGCTCATTCGCGACGTGTTCATCGTGGGGGGCACCGTCACGATGATCGGCTTCGTCGTGTTCCCCCTCGTCTTCGGCGTCGACGACACCATGGACCCGCGCCGATTCGCGCTGTTCGGACTCCCCGACCGAACCCTTGCGATGGGCCTCGCGGCCGCAGCGACCATCGGGATCCCGGCGCTCGCGCTGGCGATCGTGCTCGCCGGAACCGTGGCCACCTGGTCGCGCGGCGCCGGCGAGACGTTGTTCGCGATCCTCGCCGCCGCGATCGCGTTCGTCACCTGCCTGCTCCTCGCGCGGGTCGCCACCGCGCTCGCGTCGGTGCTCCTCTCCACCCGCCGGGCGCGCGAGGCGAGCGGGGTGCTGGGCATCCTGCTCATCGTCATGCTCTCGCCGGTCATCGTCGTGCTCGTCACGCTCGACTGGGCGGGCTCCGGTCTCCGGGTGCTCGAGTCGATCGCAGGGGTGCTCGGGTGGACTCCGCTCGGCGCCGCCTTCGCCGCACCCGGTGATGCCGCGGCCGGCGACTGGGGACCGGCGGTGCTGAAGCTCGCGGTCGCCGTGCTCACGCTCGGCGCGGTGTGGCTCGCGTGGCAGGCCCTCGTCGCGAAGATGCTCGTCACACCCGGCCGCGAGGCATCCGCGAAGAGCTACCGTGGGCTCGGCTGGTTCGACCGGATGCCGCACACCGCGTCGGGCGCGGTCGCGGCCCGCAGCATCACCTACTGGTTCCGCGACGCGCGGTACTGGGTGTCGATCCTCATGGTGCCGGTCGTGCCCGTGCTCGTGTTGGTGCCGCTCGGCGTCGCGGGCATCCCGTTGGCCTACACGGCGCTCATCCCGGTGCCCCTCATGTGCCTGCTCCTCGGGTGGTCGCTGCACAACGACACCGCGTACGACAGCACCGCGATCTGGCTGCACGTCGTCTCGGGCGTGCCCGGCCGGTCCGATCGCGCCGGCCGCCTCGTGCCGGTGCTCGTCGCAGGGGTGCTCGTCATCGGCCTCGGCGGTGCCGCAACGGTCTTCGTGCTCGATGACTGGCGACTCCTGCCGTCGCTCATCGGGGTGAGCACGGCGCTCCTGCTCGCCGGGCTCGGCGTCGGCTCGATCACGTCGGCACGGTTCCCGTATCCCGCCGTGAAGCCCGGCGACAGCCCGTTCCAGCAGCCGCAGTCGACCGGCGCCGTCACCGCGCTCGTGCAGTCGATCACGATGTTCGGCTCGCTCCTCGTGGCGCTCCCCGCGATCGCGCTCGCCGCCCTCGGCATCCTCGTCGACCCCGCGTGGCATGCCGCGGCGTTCGCGGCGGGCGTCGGCCTCGGCGTGCTCGTGCTCGCCGTCGGCATCTGGCTCGGCGGGCGCGTGTTCGACCATCGCGGGCCCGAGATGCTCGCCGCCGCCCTTCGCGCCTGACGCGGGTGCGCCGCACCGCGGGACCGGCGAGATCGGCTGCGCACGGGGCATCCGCGCGTAGAATCGAGCGCATGATCGAACCCGTGCGCGCGAGCATCGCAGACCCCGACGCCCCCGGCGGAGGCACCTCCGTGCTCGACCGCGAACTGGAGAAGCTCCTCGAAGAGGAGGCCATCGAGCCCGGCGACCACGAGCGGTTCTCGCACTACGTGAAGAAGGAGAAGATCCTCGAATCGGCGATCACCGGCAAACCGGTGAAGGCGCTGTGCGGCAAGAAGTGGACGCCGGGGCGCGACCCCGAGAAGTTCCCGGTGTGCCCGACGTGCAAGGAGATCTACGAGCGCATGAAGGCGGAGTAGGGTCGCGATACGCTCGCCGGCGCTTGCTGCTCGACCACCGGCGCCTCAGCGGAACGTCGTCGGAATGACGGGTTCGCCGCGCCCGAGGCGGAACGCCTCGATGGGCAGTTCCTGCATGATCTCGGCGCGATGCACCCGCGCCGCGGCCGTGCCCTCGGCGCCCAGGAACGCGGGGTCGGCAACCCCGTGCTTCATCAACTGCACCATGAGCGGTCGAAGCCGGCTGCCGGCCTCGAACTCGTCTTCACCGTCTGGGCCGTCGCCGACGAAGACGATCTCCTCGCGGGCCGTGCGCGCCGCATCGAGTCGGCGTGCGGCGTTCTTGCGACCGCCGACGCTCGACTTCTGCGTCGACGCTTTCGCGACGGCGACCCATCCACCCGCATCGTCGCGTCGCGCAACGAGCTTGTAGACCATGCCTGCGGCCGGGGAACCCGATCCGGTCACGACCGCGGTGCCCACCCCGTAGGAATCCACCGGGGCGCCCGACAGGCCCGCGATGGTGAACTCGTCGAGGTCGCTGGTGACGGTGATCCTCGTGTCGACGGCGCCGAGGCCGTCGAGTTGCTCGCGCACTGCCGCGACGACGGTGGGAAGGTCGCCTGAGTCGATGCGCACGGCGCCGAGTTCGGTGCCCGCGGCCTGCACTGCGCGCACCACGCCCTGCCGGATGTCGTAGGTGTCCACCAGCAGCGTCGTCTTCGGCCCGAATGCGGCGACCTGGGCACGGAAGGCGTCTTGCTCGGTGTCGTGCAGGAGGGTGAACGCGTGCGCGGCGGTGCCCATGGTGGGGATGCCCCAGGTACGGCCCGCCTCGAGGTTCGACGTGGCATCGAAGCCGGCGATGTACGCCGCACGCGCCGCGGCCACCGCCGCATGCTCGCTCGTACGCCGGGATCCCATCTCGGCGATCGGCCGGCCGAGCGCGACCGACACCATGCGCGCGGCGGCGCTCGCGACCGATGAGTCGTAGTTCAGCGTGGAGAGGACGAGGGTCTCGAGCATCACGGCCTCGACGAACGTCGCCTGGATCGTCACGAGGGGTGAGCCGGGGAAGTACGCCTCGCCCTCGCGGTATCCCCAGATGTCGCCCCGGAAGCGGTAGTCGGCGAGCCAGTCGATGGTCTCGGGGCGCACGACCCCGTGTTCGCGAAGCCATTCGAGCTCCGCCTCCTCGAAACGGAACCGGTCGATCAGCTCGAGGAGGCGTCCGGTGCCGGCGACCACGCCGTAGCGGCGGCCGTCGGGCAGCCGTCTGGCGAACGCCTCGAACAGACTCTCGCGATTCCCGGTGCCGTCGCGCAGCGCGGCATCCACCATCGTCAGCTCGTATCGGTCGGTGAAGAGCGCAGCAGACCCGGTCACACCGGTCAGCCTAGTGCTCGGGCCTCTCCGGTCCCGAGCGGCGCGGGGGGTGCTGCGGCGGGCGCGGCGCGACCGACCGCAATCGCGTTCCCGGCGGTGATCAGCACGAGGCCGGCGATCTGCCAGGGGCCGAGGGACTGGCCGAGCACGACGAGGCCCGCGACGGCGGCGGCCGCAGGGTGCACGCTTTGCAGCACGCCGAAGAGCGGGCGCGGCAGCCACCGGAGCACGATGAGGTCGATCGAGTAGGGGAGGGCCGACGACAGGATGCCGGCGGCGAGGCCGACGACCGCGACGTGCAGAAGTTGCTGCGGCGCGAGCCCGATGAGCGCGATGACGAGGAGCGGCGAGGTGAGGATCGCAGCGACCAGACTCGCGACCGCCGTGCCCCCGATGCCCGGTAAGGTGCGCCCGGCGCGCTGGCTCAGCAGGATATATGCGGCCCAGGCTGCGGCGGCGATGAGGCCGAGGAGGACGCCGACCGGATCGAGTCCTGGCACCGTGCCGGTGAGGAGGACGACGCCGGTGCCCGCGATGACCGCGCAGGCGAGGTCCAGCCGCCGCCGCGAGCCGAGGAGCGCGACGGCGAGCGGGCCGAGGAACTCGAGGGTGACGGCGAGCCCGAGCCCGATGCGCTCCACGGCGCCGTACAGGGTGAGGTTCATCACGACGAGCACGAGGCCGAGCAGCACGGAGGGTCGAACGCTCGACCCGTGCAACCGGCGAAGGTGCGGTCGGGCGACCGCGAGCAGCGCGATCGCCGCGACGGCCTGGCGGAGCGCGACGACGCCGGCGGGCCCGACGAGCGGGAAGATCGTCGCGCCGACCGCGGCACCGACCTGCACCGACAGGGCACCGCCGACGGCGGCACCCGCTGCGATCCGCTCCCGTGACATGACAGCAACGCTACGGACGTATTGGTGCAAAGTGAAATGCAATCAGCGCTTATTGATACGTTGAATGCATGGAACTCGAGTTGCGCCAGCTCCGTGCTCTCATCGCGGTCGAGGAGGAGCGATCGTTCACCGCCGCCTCTGAGCGGCTCGCGATATCGCAGGCGAGCGTCTCCCGATCGCTCGCGGCCCTCGAGCACACCCTCGGCACGCCGCTCATGCACCGCACCACGCGCAGGGTGGAGCCCACCGACGCCGGCGTCGCGTTCGCCGGAACCGCCCGCCGCGTGCTCGCCGAGCTCGACCGCGCGATGGCGGAGGTTCGCGGCGAGCAGTCGACCGTGCGGATCGGCTACGCGTGGGCCGCACTCGGGGTGCACACCACGCCCGTGCTCCGTGGCTGGAACCGCCAGCACGCCGACACTCCGATCCGGCTCGTTCGTGTCAACCGACGCGACGCGGGCCTCGTCGATGGTCTCGTCGATCTCGCGATCGTGCGGCATCCGGTCGAGCGTGCCGATCTCGAGTCCGAGTTCGTCGGCGTCGAGCCGCGCGTCGTCGCCATGCCCGTCGACCACCCGCTCGCCGACCACGACGTGGTCGGCCTCGCCGAGCTCGTGCCGTACCTCGTCGCCGTCGACCGGCACACCGGCACCACGACTGCGACACTCTGGTCATTCGCCGGCCACGAGGTGCCGTCGATGACGGAGACGGCCGACGTCGAGGAATGGCTCGACCTGATCGCCGCGGGCGACGCGATCGGCGTCACCGCCGAGGCGACGGCGCACCACTATCCGCGGCCCGGCGTGGTCTTCGTGGCGATCGACGATGCGCCGCCGATCGAGGTGCACGTCGCCTGGCACCGCCAGCTCCGGCATCCGGCGACCATGCGCATCGCCCGGGCCATCCGGGCCGCCTACGACGGCGCCGGGCTCACCTAAGCTTGGATGTCGTGACTGACGCACCGATCGGGATCTTCGACTCCGGCGTCGGCGGTCTCACGGTCGTCCGCGCCGTGAAAGATCAGCTGCCGCACGAGTCGATCCTCTACATCGGCGACCTCGAGCACTCGCCCTACGGCCCGAAGAAGATCGCCGACGTGCGCGGCTACGCGCTCGCCGTGCTCGACGACCTCGTGACGCAGGGCGTGAAGATGCTCGTGATCGCCTGCAACACCGCCTCGGCGGCGATGCTCCGCGATGCGCGCGAGCGGTACGACGTACCGGTCGTCGAGGTGATCCAGCCCGCCGTGCGCCGGGCGGTCGCCACGACGCGCAACGGCCGGGTCGGGGTCATCGGCACCGCCGGCACGATCCAGTCGCGCGCCTACGACGACGCGTTCGCCGCGGCGCCCCACTTGGAGCTCTTCTCCGCGGCGTGCCCGCGGTTCGTCGAGTTCGTCGAGGCCGGCGTCACGAGCGGTGACGAACTGCTCTCGCTCGCCGAGGAGTACCTCGCCCCGCTCCGCGCCGCCCACGTCGACACCCTCGTGCTCGGCTGCACCCACTATCCCTTCCTCAAGGGTGCGATCTCGTACGTGATGGGCGACGGGGTCGCGCTGGTCTCGAGCGACGTCGAGACCGCCAACGACGTGTATCGGGTGCTCGTGGACGGCGGCATGGAGCGCCGGGCCGCCGCACCGCCCACATATCGCTACGAGGCGACGGGCGACTCCACGAGCGCGTTCCTCGACCTCGCGCACCGACTCATCGCCCCCGAGATCCCGAGCGTCGAGCTCGTCGAGACGGGGGCCGTGACCATTCCCGACCGTCCTTCGACACGCTCAGGGACCGAACTTCGACAGGAGAACGCATGACCGAGGCATCCGCCACCGAGACCGCCCCCGCCACCGACAGCGCGACCGGCACCCCGACCGGCACCCCGACCGGCCTCGTACGTGCCGACGGCCGCTCGGCCGCCGAACTGCGACCGGTGACGATCGAGCGCGGCTGGAGCGCGCACGCCGAGGGCAGCGCCCTCATCTCATTCGGCAGCACGAAGGTGCTCTGCACGGCGTCGTTCACGAACGGCGTTCCGCGCTGGATGACCGGCAAGGGCAAGGGCTGGGTCACCGCCGAGTACGCGATGCTGCCGCGCTCGACCAACACCCGCAACGACCGCGAGTCCGTGAAGGGTCGCATCGGCGGCCGCACCCACGAGATCAGCCGTCTCATCGGCCGCAGCCTGCGCGCCGTGGTCGACATGAAGGGGCTCGGCGAGAACACGATCCAGATCGACTGCGACGTGCTGCAGGCCGACGGAGGCACCCGCACGGCGGCGATCACGGGCGCCTACATCGCGCTCGTCGACGCGATCGAGTGGGCCCGGGAGCAGAAGTTCATCGGGCAGCGCGCGAAGCCGCTGATCGACACGGTCTCGGCCGTCTCGGTCGGCATCATCGACGGAACGCCGATGCTCGACCTCGCGTATACCGAAGACGTGCGTGCCGAGACCGACATGAACGTGGTCGCCACCGGTCGCGGCCTCTTCGTCGAGGTGCAGGGCACTGCCGAGGGTGCGCCGTTCGACCGGCGCGAACTCGACTCGCTGCTCGATCTCGCGTTGGCGGGCACCGCCGAGCTGACCCGCATCCAGCAGTCGGCACTCGCCGAATCGGATGGGGCGATCGAAGCAGGCAGGGCGGCCGGGGCGCCCGGCGCATGAGCCTGGAGTTCGTGCTCGCGAGCCACAACGCGCACAAGGTGCGCGAGTTCCAGCGCATCATCGGCGAGCGGATGCCACAGGCGGTCGTGCTGCCGTACGACGGTCCCGAGCCCGTCGAGGAGGGCGTGACCTTCGCCGAGAACGCGTTCATCAAGGCGCGCACGGCGGCGGAGCACACCCGCCGGATCGCGCTCGCCGACGACTCCGGCATCGCCGTCGACGTGCTCGGCGGTGCTCCGGGTGTCTTCTCCGCCCGGTGGGCGGGGTCGGCGGCGGGCGACGAGGCGAATGTGCGCCTGCTGCTCGACCAGCTCAGTGACATCCGCCGCCCGCTCCGCGGTGCGGAGTTCCGCTGCACGATCGCGCTCGTCGTGCCCGAGGCGGTACTCGCCGGCGGCCTCGAGTTCGCCGCAGAGGGCCGCTGGCGCGGCACTCTCGCCTACGAGCCGCGCGGTTCCCACGGGTTCGGCTACGACCCGATCTTCGAGCCCGACGGCCTCGAGGTGACCGCGGCAGAACTGCGGCCCGAGCAGAAGAACGCGCAGAGCCACCGTGCCCGGGCGTTCGCCGAACTCCTGCCCGAGCTCGAGCGGGTCGCCGACCTGGTCGTCTGACGCTCAGTCGTCCCCCGACACGAGTGCGTTCAGGTCGCCGACGGGGCCGAGGTGGCCGAGCTTCTCCGGGTTGAGCTGGTTGCCCAGCACCGCGACACGTCCGCCCTCGACATGGAGCATCAGCACGCTCAGCGTCGAGCCGTCCCGACTCGAGACCCGCAGCCGACTCGCCGTTTGCCCTCGTGCGTGCCGCGTGCACGTGCATCCCCGCCCCGCGCCGCGCGAGGCCCGCGAGGAACCGCGCCACCGGCACGGCTCCGTGCAGCGGATGCCGCACGGCCGGCGCCTTCCCGCCGCCGTCGGCGTAGAACACCACGTCGTCGGCGAGCACACTCGCGAGCGCGTCGACGTCGCCGGCGTCGAGGGCGGCGAAGAACGTGTCGAGCAGCGCGGCATCGCGCGCGGCATCCGCATCGAATCGCGGCCGGCCGTCGGCGATGCGGGCGCGGGCGCGGTGCATGATCTGCCGGCACGCGGCCTCGTCGCGTTCGACGATGGTCGCGATCTCGGCGTAGTCCATCACGAACACCTCGCGCAGCAGGAACACCGCGCGCTCGACCGGACCGAGCCGTTCGAGCACGGCGAGGAAGGCGAACGAGAGCGTCTCGTCGCGTTCGACGCGGCGGGCGGGGTCGGCATCGTCGTCGGGCAGCGGCTCGGGCAGCCACGTGCCGGTGTAGACCTCGCGGGTGCGCCGTGCCGAGCGCAGAACGTCGATCGCGAGACGGGTCACGACGGTCGACGCGAACGCCTCGGGCCGTTCGATCGGCTCGCCGTCGACGGCGCGTTCGTGCATGCGCACATAGGCGTCCTGCACGACGTCCTCCGCCTCGGTCACGCTGCCGAGCATGCGGTAGGCGATCGAGAACATGAGCGGGCGGAGTTCGCCGAGTTCCGCTGTCCTGGCGGGCATGATCCGAGCATGGCACAGGCGTTTCCGGCGCGGGTGTCACAGATCGCCCCGCTCATCCGTCGGAGGGGGTGAACAGGGAGGACGATTCACATGCGAGTCTTCATCGCCGGCGCCACGGGCGCCGTTGGCACGCGGTTGGTGCCGTTGCTGGTGGCAGCCGGCCACGACGTCGTCGGCACGTCACGAAGCGCAGGGCGCCTCGGCGCGATCGAGGCTGCGGGAGCGACCGGCGTGACCATGGACGGGCTCGACGCGGCATCCGTGCGCACCGCCGT
The DNA here is from genome assembly GCF_042720415.1 of Agromyces sp. NPDC058484. NCBI lineage: Bacteria > Bacillati > Actinomycetota > Actinomycetes > Micrococcales > Microbacteriaceae > Agromyces > Agromyces sp. NPDC058484. The sequence goes on from NZ_JBHXMP010000004.1 coordinate 147,145, forward strand.
GCTCGACGCACGACCCGACGTGATCGTGCACCAGCTCACCGCCCTCGGCGGGATCCGGTTCGACCCCAGGCACTTCGACCAGGCGTTCGCGATGACGAACGCCCTGCGGACACGCGGCACCGACCACCTGCTCGCCGCCGCGGCGGAGGCCGGCGCCGGGCGGTTCATCGCCCAGAGCTTCACGGGCTGGCCGAACGAGCGCACCGGCGGGCCTGTGAAGACCGAGGAGGACCCGATCGACCCGTCGCCGGCGTCGGCGTCCCGCGAGACGGTCGCCGCGATCCGCCACGTCGAGCAGGCGACGACGGATGCCGCGGGCCTCGTGCTGCGCTACGGAGGGCTGTACGGCCCGGGCAACGCCATCGGCCGGGGCGGCGAGATCCTCGCCATGGTGGAGGCCCGGAGGCTCCCGTTGGTCGGCGGCGGCACGGGGGTGTGGTCGTTCTGCCACGTCGACGACGCGGCATCCGCCACCGCGATCGCGGTGACCCGCGGTGCGCCCGGAATCTACAACATCGTCGACGACGAGCCGGCGCCGGTGTCGCAGTGGCTTCCCGAGCTCGCGCGCATCGTCGGTGCGAAGCCACCGATGCGCGTTCCCGCGTGGCTGGCGAGGCTGCTCGTCGGCGAGCACGGCGTCTCGCTCATGACGAAGATCCGCGGCTCCTCGAACGCGAAGGCCAAGCGCGAGCTCGGCTGGGAGCCGCGCTACCCGAGTTGGCGGGAGGGATTCCGCACCGGACTGGGCTGACGCGACCGGGCTGAGAACGCGACTCATTCCCATCACGGCGAGGTCGGCGAATCCCGGCCTACGCTGGAAGCAACATGACACGTTCGCACGACCACGCCCACGCCCATGCCCACGGGGCGAACGCGAACCGCACCCGCCTGTGGGTGGCGATCGCGATCATCGGCGCATTCCTCGTCGTACAGGTGATCGGCGCGTTCGTCAGCGGTTCGCTCGCCCTGCTCGCCGACGCCGGCCACATGACGAGCGACCTCATCGGACTCGTCGTCGCACTCGTGGCGGCGATGGTCGCAGCACGTCCGGCGACCGACCGGCAGACCTACGGGTACCGGCGCGCCGAGGTGTTCGGGGCGCTCGTGAACGGCGTGATCCTCGTCGTCGTCGCCGTCTCGGTGGCGGTGTCGGCGGTCGGACGCCTCGTGACGGGTGCCGAGGGCGAGTCGCACGAGGTGCAGGGCGTGCCGATGCTCGTCGTCGCCCTGCTCGGACTCGTCGCCAACGTCGCCGCGATGCTCGTGCTGCGCGCGGGAGCGAAGGACTCGATCAACCTGCGAGGGGCGTACCTCGAGGTGCTCGGCGACCTCATCGGCTCGGCGCTGGTGATCATCGCGGCCGTCGTGATCGTGACGACGGGTTTCGATGCGGCCGACCCGATCGCGTCGATCGCGATCGCCGTGCTCATCGTGCCGCGTGCGCTGTCGCTGCTCCGCGACGTGATGCACGTGCTCTTCGAGTCGGCGCCGGCCGACACCGATGTGGCCGAGATCCGCGACCACATTCTGCGCACCGCGGGCGTCGTCGCCGTGCACGATGTGCACGTCTGGCAGATCACGTCGGGTTCGCCGGTGTTCAGCGCCCACGTCGAGGTGGAGCCCGAGGTGTTCGCATCGGGCCGCACGGGCGAACTCCTCGACGAGCTCGGCGGATGCCTCTCCGATCACTTCGACGTCGCGCACTCGACGTTCCAGCTCGAGCCGGCGGGTCGCGCCGAGCAGGAGCATTCGTGGCATCCGTGATCGGGTCGAGCTAGCGCTCTTCGTGCCCCCGGTCGAACACCTCGGGGTCGAGCACGAGGTGCTCGGCCTCCTCGTGGTCGGTGACGACGTCTTCGCCGGCCGCCGCGGCCTTCTTCGCCTTGTGCCGCTCGCTGAAGTAGTGCCAGGCGGTGATGGCCGCGGTGCCGCCGACCGCGACGAGCAGGATGATGTCGATGTACTCGCGCACGAGGTACTCGACCGGCGGTATGAAGCCGATGAGGTAGCCGAACATGGTCAGGCCGAAGCCCCAGACGACCGCGCCGATGAAGTTGTAGACCGAGTACTTCGCGCGCGGCATATGGCCGACGCCGGCGGCGACCGGGGCGAATGTGCGCACGATGGGCACGAATCGGGCGAGGATGATCGTGAGTCCGCCGAACCGCTCGAAGAACGCGTTCGTGCGTTCGACGTTCTTGACGCTGAACAGCCCTGATTCCTTGCGTTCGAACACCGCGGGCCCCGCCTTGTGCCCGATGTAGTAGCCCACTTCTCCGCCGACGAACGCCGCCAGCCCGATGAGGAGCGCGACCCACCACACCGAGACGCCGAAGACGCCGTTCGGCGCCGCCGGCGACGAGTGCGACAGCAGGCCCGAGATCACGAGCAGCGTGTCTCCGGGCAGGAGGAAGCCGATGAGCAGGCCCGTCTCGGCGAACACGATGAAGCACACCACCAGCAGCGCCCACGGACCGGCCGCGGCGATGATCGACTCGGGATCGAGGAATGGGATGAGCGCGGTGTGGATCATGCATGGGCTCCAGTCGTCGGACACGGCGGAACGCCGAGTCCAAAGGCGGCGTGGTGTCGTTGCAGTCTACCCAGCGGATGCCGCGGCCGACTGGGTGCGCGCACTGAATCATCCGCGAGGATGACGCCGGCCCGCGGCATCCGCTCGCTTCAGCGCGCGAGCGCCTCGAAGATCGCGCTGTTCAGCCGGAACGACTCGCGCACCTCGGCGACGAGCACGTCGACCTCGTCGGGGGTGAGGGCGAGCGCGTTCATGGCGTCGCGGTAGCCGCGCTTGTAGCGCACGACCCCGTCGCCGGCGACCTCGAAGCGATAGAAGCCGAGCTGGTCGGGCGTCGCCCCGTAGTGGCGGGCCACGAGTGCGGCGATGGCCTGCCCGCCCGAGAGGTCGCCGAGGTAGCGCGTGTAGTGGTGGGCGAGATAGCGCACGTCGTCGTCGGCGATCGAGCGCAGGTGCGCCGCGTACGCCGCCGTCTCGGGAAGCGGCGGGTGGCTTTCACGCCAGTCGGATGCCTCGAGCGCGGCGAGGTCGGCATCGATGGCGGCCATGCGAGCCAACGCCGGGTCGAACACGGCGGGATCGCCCGGCCGGCTTCCGCGCTCCTCGAGTGCCTCGTACACCCACGCGAACTGGGCGAGGTAGCGGACGTATTCGGCGAGCGAGAGCCTGCCGTCCATGAGCGCGGTGATGAATCCCCGGGTCTCGGCGGCGCGATGGTCGTCGGCGGATGCCGCGCGCACGAGTGCGGCGACGTCGCGGGCTTCGGCGGCCGGGGCCTCGGCGGCGGGGGGAGCGATCGTCATGTCGGTGCCTTCACTGCTGAGTTAGGTAAGGATTACCTCACAAGCCTAGGGGGTGGAGCGCTCGGAGCGGAAGGGAGTGCATGCCCCGACGGCGATGGGAATTCGGATGTCGGGAGTGGCCGGTACTCTCGCCGGATGAGGCACGGATTCATCTTCACCGGCACCGAGCCGACCCTGGCGGTGGAGCTCGCGCGGCTCGCCGAGGCATCCGGATGGGACGCGTTCTTCGTGTGGGAGGGCATCTGGGCGACCGACCCGTGGGCCACGCTCGCCGCCGCTGCGATGGTCACCGATCGCATCCGCCTCGGCACGATGCTCACCCCGGTGCCGCGGCGACGCCCGTGGGAGCTCGCCGGGCAGACGATGACGGTCGACCGGCTCTCGAACGGGCGGGTCATCCTCTCGGCGGGGCTCGGCGTCGGGCAGGAGGTCGAGCCGAGGTTCTGGATCTTCGAAGACGACCCCGGGCGCAAGGTGCGCGCCGAACTGCTCGACGAGGGGCTCGAGCTCATGCAGCAGCTCTGGCGCGGCGAGCCGTTCACGCACGAGGGCGAGCACTTCCACGCGCACCGCACCCACACGATGCTGCCGCCGACGATCGTGCAGGAGCCGCGCATCCCCACGTGGGTCGTGGGCGTCTGGCCGCGCATGCGTTCGATGTGCCGCGTCGCGCGGTACGACGGCTGGATCCCGAACTACGCGCCGCCGAACGCCGACGGCATCGACCCGCTCGTGCAGCAGCGCACCTACACGCCCGAGGTCGCCGCCGAGGCGATCGCGTGGATCCGCGGCGAGCGCGAACGGGCAGGTCTCGCAGACCGTCCGTTCGAGATCATCCAGGAGGGCACCACGAGCGGTGTCGACCCGGTGGCGGATGCCGGGGTCGTGCGCCCGTGGGCCGATGCCGGCGTCACGTGGTGGCTCGAGGCCGACTGGCAGGTCCCGGCCGCTGCGGTCGAGGACTACGCCCGCGCCCGCCTGCGGGCAGGGCCGCCGCAGCTCTAGTCGAGCTCCGCTCGTCGGGACGCGTCTGCCGTAACGGGCGCGCCGCGCGCAGGACTGCGCATCTACGCGCCGACCAGTGGGCGGATGTCGTCGAGCTCTGCGCGGTGCGCGGCCGACTCGATCTCAAGGTCGTAACGAGTTTGCAGATTCATCCAGAATCGAGGACTCGTTCCGAACGCACGCGCGAGCCGCAATGCGGTGCTCGGCGTGATCGACCGCTTGCCATGGACGATATTGCCGATGCGTGGCGCGGACACGCCGATCGCCTTCGCAAGGGCGTACTGGGAGAGCCCAAGGGGCTTCATGTAGTCCTCGAAGAGGATCTCCCCAGGGTGGATCGGGGCATGTGCATCTGTCATGAGGACCCTCCTTCAGTGGTAGTCGATGATCTCCACGTCTTCAGGACCGGAAGATGTCCATGAGAAGCAGATCCGATATTGGTCGTTGATGCGAATGCTGTGTTGCCCGGCGCGATCACCGCTGAGCTTCTCGAGCCGGTTCCCGGGCGGAGATGCGCAGTCACTCAACGTCTCCGCTGCGTCGAGGATGAGCAGCTTCCGGTGCGCCATCCGTTGGAGGTCGTGCCCGAAGCGACTCACGTGTCGACGTTGCCAGACGTTCTGCGTGTCCTCGTTCGCGAACGACTGGATCACTCCTCGATAGTAACGTGGCGCGTTATGAACGTCAAGCGTTACTATGGAGGTCGCCGACTCGAGGTATTGATGGGGGTGCACACCGAACTCGGCCTTGGTGCGGAAGGAGGGATTTGAACCCTCACGCCCGAAGGCACAGGAACCTAAATCCTGCGTGTCTGCCGATTCCACCACTCCCGCGAGTGCCCGATCAGTCTAGGCGAACGGGTCACGACGCCCCCGGCATCCGCTGCCGTGCCCTGCGGCCCGCCTCTACCGCTCGCCGCCCTCACGTGCGACGATGCACGGGAGACTGGGGGGCGCTCGCATGGTTGACACGTATCCGAACATCGCCGACCACGGGCTGATCGGCGACCTGCAGACAGCCGCGCTGGTCGACACGAACGGCACGATCGACTGGTTCTGCGCCCCGCGCTTCGACTCGCCGAGCATCTTCGCGTCGCTGCTCGACGCCGAGCGGGGCGGGTTCTGCAGCGTCCGTCCGGCGACCGACGACTATGTGACACGCCAGCTGTACCTGCCGAACACCGCCATCCTCATCACCCGCTTCATGACCGAGGCCGGTGTCGGCGAGGTGATCGACTTCATGCCGGTCGCCGGCGGCGAGGCGACCGATCGCCACCGGCTCGTTCGACTGGTGCGCGTCGTGCGCGGCACGATGGACTTCGTCGCAGAGATCCAGCCCCGGTTCGACTACGGCCGCCAGCCGCACACGATCGAGCCCACGCTGGGCGAGGGGGCGATGTTCCGCTCCGCCGACCAGGCGCTCACCGTGCATCGCGTCGGCGAGTTCGTGCTCCACGGCACCGAGCGCGCCGGGCACGTCGAACTGGCGGGCGACGGCATCCGTGTCACCGGGTCCCTCAACGCCGGCGAGATCACCGGCGTAGTGCTGGAGACCGGTGGGGTTCCGCCGAAGCGCATCTCACCTGACGAACTGGTCGAGACGTTCCGCGAGACCAGACGCTACTGGCGCGAATGGAACAACCACTCGACCTACCGGGGACGATGGCGCGAGATGGTCGCCAGGTCGGCGATGACGCTCAAGCTGATGACCTACGCGCCGACCGGCGCGCTCGTGGCGGCGCCGACCGCCGCACTGCCCGAGCAGGTGGGCGGCGAACGGAACTGGGACTACCGCTACACCTGGATCCGCGACGCGTCGTTCTCGGTCTACGCCCTGCTGGGCCTCGGCTACACCGAGGAGGCCGAGGCGTTCGTCGCGTGGATCATGGACCGCATCCAGGAGAGCGTCGGCGAAGACTCGGGCCCCCTGAAGATCATGTACCGCGTCGACGGCTCGTCCGACCTCGTCGAGGAGACGCTCGGCCACCTCGCCGGGTATCGGGGCTCGGCCCCCGTGCGCGTCGGAAACGGTGCCGCCGACCAGCTCCAGCTCGACATCTACGGCGAGGCGATGGACTCGATCCACCTCGCCGACACCCACGGGCTCGAGCTTCCGCACGTCGGCTGGACCCAGATCAGGGACATGCTGGATTGGGTCTGCGACAACTGGGACACGCCCGAGGAGGGCATCTGGGAGACGCGCGGCGGACGCAAGAACTTCACCTACGGCCGGTTCATGTGCTGGATCGCGCTGGATCGCGGCATCCGTCTCGCTCGCCTTCGTGGCCGGCCGGCGTCGATCGAACGCTGGACGGAACAGCGCGACGCGATCTACGTGCAGATCATGTCGAAGGGATGGCACCCGAAGCGGGGCGCGTTCGTGCAGCACGACGACACCGACGTGCTCGACGCGTCGCTGCTCGTGATGCCGCTCATGGGGTTCATCGCCCCGCGCGACCCGATGTGGCTCTCCACGCTCGACGCGATGGACGAGGAGCTCGTCTCCGACAGCCTCGTCTACCGCTACGACCCGAGCGCCTCTCCCGACGGACTCAGGGGCTCCGAGGGCACCTTCACGCTCTGCTCGTTCTGGTACGTCGACGCGCTCGCCCGCTCCGGGCGTCTCGACGAGGCGCAGCTCGTCTTCGAGAAGATGTTGACCTACTCCAACCACTTGGGTCTCTACGCCGAAGAGATCGGGCTCACGGGGGAGCAGCTCGGCAACTTCCCGCAGGCGTTCAGCCACCTCTCGCTCATCAACGCAGCCATGAACCTCGACTACCAGCTCGACCACGGGTCGGGGTTCGTGGATCCGGTGCTGAGCAAGGGCCGACGCGACGTGAACCACGCCTACGATTCGGAGGGGTGACGATGGCAGCGATCACGGATGCCGCGGCGGCCGCGAAGGGCGACGTGCTGGTGATCTTCGGCATCACCGGCGACCTCGCGAGAGTGATGACCTTCCGCTCGCTGTACCGGCTGGAGCGGCGCGGGATGCTCGACTGCCCGATCGTGGGCGTCGCCGTCGACGACTGGAGCCTCGACCAGCTCATCGAGCGCGCCCGCACGTCGATCGTCGCGACGGGGGAGCCGTTCGACGACGCGGTGTTCGGGCGACTCGCGGCACGGCTGAGCTACGTGCAGGGCGATTTCGCCGACGCGGCGACCTACCAACGCGTCGGCACGGCCATCGGCGCCGCAACGCTCCCGGTGTACTACCTCGAGATCCCGCCCGTCCTGTTCGCGACGGTCGTGAAGGGGCTCGCCGATGCCGGCCTAGCCGAGCGCGGGCGTGTCGTCGTCGAGAAGCCGTTCGGCCACGACCTGGCGTCGGCACGGGCGCTCGCCGTCGAGCTGCACCGGTACATCGACGAGTCGCAGCTGTACCGCATCGACCACTACCTCGGCAAGATGGGCCTCGAGGAGATCGTCTACCTGCGGTTCGCGAACACGATGCTCGAACCCGTCTGGAACCGCAACTACGTCGACTGCGTGCAGATCACCATGGCCGAGGACTTCGGCATCGCAGGCCGCGGTCACTTCTACGACCCGGTCGGCGCCCTGCGCGACGTGGTCGTCAATCACCTCATGCAGGTCGTCGCAGCGGTGGCCATGGAGGCTCCGGCTCACGGGGACCCGCAGACCCTCAAGGACGCGCAGCTATCGCTGTTCCGCGCCGTGGACGAAGCTGACCCCATGTACTACGTCCGTGGGCAGTTCGACGGGTACCACGATGTCGAGGGCGTCGCCGCCGACTCCACCACCGAGACGTTCTGCGCCCTGCGGCTCGAGATCGAGAACTGGCGCTGGTCGGGCGTGCCCTTCTTCATCCGTGCCGGCAAGGAGCTGCCGGTGACGGCGACCGAGGTGCGGCTGTGCTTCAAACAGCCGCCGAGGCTCGGCTTCGGGCTGCGCGACGCCGCCGGCCAGCCCGATCAGCTCGTGATCAGGCTCGACCCGTCGACTGGCGTGCGCATCGCGCTCAATGCACGGCGAGCGGATGCCCCGTTGACCCGCGCGATCGACCTCGACGTGGAGTTCGCGGCCGCGGGCGGCGAGGGTCCGACCCCGTATGAAGTGCTGCTTCACGCCGCGATGGCGGGCGTCAGTCCTCGCTTCGTGCGACAGGATTCGGTGGAGGAAATGTGGCGCGTCATGCAGCCGCTCCTCGACGATCCGCCGCCGGCGCGCGCCTACGCTCCCGGCACGTGGGGCCCGCGGGAAGCCGACGCGCTCGTCGCCGACTACAGCGGGTGGCGGGAGCCGTGGCTCTGAGCATTACTCGCCCGTGGGTTTGAAGATGACCCCTGAGGCTCCGATGAGCCAGCCCAGCAGTGACAGCGCGAAGGCATTGACGAGCTCCGGTGCCGCACTCTCACGGAACAGCCACGTCGCGAACACGGCCAATCCGATCGCGAGGTAGGCGAAGACCGCGACGTACGTTTCGATCCGAAGGCTCTGCGCTACTGCGACGACACTGAATCCGGAGTCCCCCTTGATCGCCCTGACTTCGGCGACGGCGAAACCGAGTGCCGATGCGGTCTGCGTGCCGAGCGTCGTGGCGAGCACACCCGCCGCGACGACCAATCCGTCTCCCAGTACCACTGCCGGCGCCTCTTCCGACGGGATGAAGGACCACACCTGGATGAGGACTGCGGCCCAGGCGCCGACGAAGACGAGGATGATGACGCCCGCGATGATCGGAAAGAGAGCCTTCTGGAGCCAGTTCGCGCCCGTGCTCGTCATGTGCTTCTCCAATCCGAGGACCGAACCGCGATTGCTGCGACAGTAGCGCGCCGCGCGGCGCTGCCGGCTTCCCGACGCGCCGGATGGTGCCGCGGACTCGAGCGCTGTGGATAAGTTCGCGGCGTGACATCCGACGACCCCCAGTATTGATGCCATGACCGACCCAGTGCGCACCATCGCCGACCGCGTGCGCACGAGGGTGCTGCGTGAGGGCGTGGACCTCGCCGCCGACGGCACCGTCGCCGCGAGGTACGCCACCGAGGAGGTGCGCCGCTACAGCGAGCGCGCACTCGGCGGCGCTCACGCGCAACTCGGCGACGAGGTCGGCACCGCGCGCGACGTCGTCGCGGCAATCACCGGGTACGGCCCGCTGCAGGCGTACTTCGACGATCCATCGGTCGAGGAGATCTGGATCAACGCGCCCACGCGCGTCTTCATCGCACGCAACGGCGTCGCCGAGCTCACGACGGTGGTGCTCTCCGACCGCGAGGTGCGTGAGCTCGTCGAGCGGATGCTGCAGCACTCGGGCCGCCGGGTCGACCTCTCGTCGCCCTTCGTCGACGCGTCACTGCCCGACGGTTCGCGGCTGCACGTCGCGATCCCCGACGTCACGCGGGCGCACTGGGCGGTGAACATCCGCAAGTTCCAGCGACGCATCCGCTCGCTCGCCCAGCTCGTCGAACTCGACTCGCTCACGCGGCAGGCGTCGGAGTTCCTGCGCATGGGCGTGTTGGCCGGCGCCAACATCCTCGTCTCGGGCGCGACCCACACCGGCAAGACCACGATGCTGAACGCGCTCATGTCCGCCGCGCGCAACGACGATCGGGTGGTCACCGTCGAGGAGACGTTCGAGCTCGACCTCGACATGCGCGACCTCGTGTCCATGCAGTGCCGGCAGCCCAGCCTCGAGGGCACCGGGGAGATCACCCTCCGGCGCCTCATCAAGGAGGCGCTGCGCATGCGGCCCGACCGGCTCGTCGTCGGCGAGGTCCGCGAGGCCGAGAGCCTCGACCTCCTGATCGCCCTCAACTCGGGCATGCCCGGCATGTGCACCATCCACGCGAACTCCGCGCGAGATGCGCTCGCGAAGCTGTGCACGCTGCCGCTCCTCGCCGGCCGCAACATCGACTCGGCCTTCGTGGTGCCCACCGTCGCCAGCTGCATCGACCTGGTCGTGCACCTCGGCATCGATCGCGACGGCACCCGGCGGGTGACGGAGATCGCCGCCACCACGGGAGCGACCACGGATGCCTCGGTCGACGCCGAGCCGATCTTCCTGAGGCGGGCCGGTTCGCTGGAGCCGACGGGCCTGCGACCCAGGAGGCTCGAGAAGTTCTCCGCGGCGGGACTCGACCCCGAGATCGTGCTCGGCCGAGGAGCCGCATGAGCCTCATCCTCGGGGTCACCCTCGGACTCGGGTTGCTCCTCGTCTTGTCGCCGCTGCTGTGGCCGGCGAAGCCGTCGGCGGCTCCCGCACGCAGACCGATGGACGGCATCCGCGACCACCTCGCGCTCGCCGGGCTCGGGGCCGTGCCGCTGCCGGTCGTGGTCGTCGTGTGCCTCGTGCTCGCGGCGCTCGGCGGCGCCCTCGCCCAGGCGGTGCTCCAGATTCCGATCCTCACGTCCATCGCAGCGGTCCTCGGCGCCGGGCTCGTGCCGGCGCTGGTCGCTGCCCGGGCCGCACGCCGCCGTGCCGCGAATCGCGCCATCTGGCCAGACGTCGTCGACCACCTCGTCTCCTCGGTGCGAGCCGGCATGTCGCTTCCCGACAGCGTAGGAGCCCTGGCAGAGCTGGGCCCGCCGACGACACGAGCGGCGTTCGCCGAGTTCGACGCCGACTACCGCCGAAACGGCAACTTCTCGCTGTGCGTCGACCGCCTGAAGGTCGCCCTCGCTGACCCGATCGCCGATCGCATCCTCGAGACGCTCCGGATGGCGCGCGAGGTCGGCGGCAGCGATGTCACCGCGGTGCTGCGCGGACTCGCAGGATACCTCCGCGAAGATGCCGCGCTCCGAGCCGAGGTGGTCGCACGGCAGTCGTGGATCCGCAATGCCGCCAGGCTGGGCGTCGCGGCGCCCTGGCTGCTGCTCGTCGTGCTCGCCTCGCGACACGAGACCCTGGTGGCCTACGACTCCGTGGCCGGAAGCCTGCTCATCATGGTGGGCGTCGTCGTCACGCTCGTCGCGTATCGCGCGATGATCGCCCTCGGGCGCCTTCCCGAGGAGCGCCGATGGTTCCGCTGAGTGCGGCCGCACCGCTGAGCGTGCTCCTCGGGGTACTGCTCGGCCTCGGGCTCTGGCTCGTCAGCTCCTCGATGCCGCGCATCGGGCGGCCGCGTCTCGTCGAGCGCGTCGCCCCGTACGTCGCCGACCGGTCGCCCGAGGCGCGGGCGATGCTCGCACGTCGACCATCCGACCCGTCGCCGGTCCTCGGATTCGTGATCACGCCGGCGGCGCGACGGCTCCGTACCGTTGTCTCCGAGTGGCTGGGCGGCAACGAGGTGATCGCCAAGCGACTGCGCCAATCGGGCTCGACGGCAACCATCGAGCGGTTCCGCGCCGAGCAACTCGCCTGGGCCGCCGCAGCGTTCGTGAGCGCCTCGGCGGTCGCCATCGCGGCACCGACGTTCAGCGGCCTTCCTCCGATGGTGCGTATCGCGTTCCCGATCGTGTCGGCCGTGATCGGCGCAGTGCTCCGCGACTGGATGCTCCAGCGCAGCGCACTCCGCCGCCTCGCCCGCATCTCGTCCGAACTGCCCACCGTGCTCGAGTTCCTGACGCTGAGCCTGACGGCCGGTGAGGGAATGCTCGATGCGATCCGCCGCGTCGCGGACGCCGGCTCGGGTGAGATTCCCGCGGAGTTCCGGCGGGTCGTCACCGAGGTCGGCGCGGGCGTCCCCTTGGGGCGGGCGTTGGCCGACCTCCGCGACGGGCTCGACCACCCGGCGCTGTCCCGCGCCCTCGACCAGGTCCTGGGCGCGCTCGAGCGGGGCGCGCCACTCGCAGCGGTGCTCCGCGCGCAGGCCGGCGATGCCCGGGAAGAGGCCAAGCGCACGATCATCGAGCTCGCGGGTCGCAAGGAGATCGCGATGCTCGTTCCCCTCATCTTCCTCATCCTCCCCGTGACGGTGGCGTTCGCGCTCTTCCCGGGTTACCTCGTGCTCCAGGCCGGCTTCTGATGCCGGGACTCATGATGTCGTGCCGACGCTCCGATCGGTGCGCCGACGAAAGGAATCCTCATGCGAGCGTCGATCATCAAGCGGCTGCGCGACGAGCGGGGCGACGTGCCCGGCTGGGTGCTCATCACCCTCATGACGGCCGGCCTCGTGATCGTGATCTGGGGATTGGCCGGGCCCGCGTTGAGCGGCGTCTTCGACCAGGCGATCAGCCGAGTCCTCGGTTTCTGAGCGCTGCTGCCGGCAGGGCGACGGGTCTCGCCCGCGCACTCGCCCGCGACGAGCGCGGTTCCGCCGTCGCCGAGTTCACGCTCGTGGGCATCTTGCTCACGGTGCTCGCCCTCGCGGTGGTGCAGCTCGCCCTCGCACTGCACGTGCGGAACACGCTGCTCGACGCGGCTGCCGAGGGAGCCAGGTACGCGGCACTCGCGGGCTCCTCGGTCGGCGAGGGAGTCGGTCGCACGAAGGACCTCATCGCGGCGGCGATCTCAGCGGAGTACGCCGGCGACGTCACCGCGAGCCAGACCTCGGTCGGCGGCGTCCCCGCGATCGAGGTGACGGTTCGCGCGACCCTGCCCGTCGTCGGCCTGCTCGGCCTCCAGCGCGGATTGGAGGTCTCGGGTCATGCCGCGATCGAAGCACTCGATTGAGGTCGCGTCCCGGTGGCGCTGCACTCGCGGGCTCCGCGCCCTCGCGTGCGAGCAGGGGTCGGCCTCGCTCGAGTTCCTCACCGTGGGCATCATCCTGCTCGTGCCGCTCGTCTACTTGGTGCTCGCGCTCGCTGCCGTCCAGGCCGGTGCGCTCGGCGTCGAGGGAGCGGCTCGGCAGGCCGCCCGTGTCGCGGTGATCGCGGCCGATCAGGGGGCGTCGGATGCCGCGGTGGACCGCGCTGTGCGCGTGGCGCTCGCCGACTACGGGATAGATGCGGGCGCGGCATCCGTCACCGTGCGTTGTGATCGCGCGGACTGTCTCGAGCCGGGCGCGAGGGTGAGCATCTCGGTGGATGCCCGCGTCGAGCTTCCACTCGTGCCCGATTTCCTCGCGGTCACCGCCGTGGGCAGCGTGCCCATCGAGGCGACCGCGACGCAGACCGTGTCGCGGTTCGCGGGAGCCGCCGGGTGATCAGCCGCGTGCGTCGGCGGTTCACCCGCGACCAGATCACCCGCGAGGAGACGGGGTCCACGTTGCTGCTCACGATCTTCTTCTGCTTCCTCGGCCTCTCCCTCGTGCTCGTGGTCGCCTCGGCGACCACGCTGTACCTCGAACGCAAGCGACTGTTCTCCGTGGCCGACGGGGCGGCGCTCGCCGCCGCCGAGGCGTGGGCGCTCGACGCGGTCCGCATCGACGGCGATCGGCTGGCGATCGAGCTCGACGATGCCGACGTACGCAGCGCCGCCGCCGATTACCTCGCCGATGCGGCAACCGATCTCGACGACGTCGAACTCGTACATGCCGCATCCGGCGACGGGCGAAGCGCAACGGTCACGCTTCGCGCGGTCTGGCGTGCGCCGATCCACACCGAGCTCCTGCCCGTGGCCATTCCCATCGAGGTGACGGTGACGGCGCGGTCGGTGTTCCACTGAAGCCACAGTGGCAGGACGCACAGACTCCGGGGCGGGCGGGCAGCTCGGCTATGAGGTGGACCCGGGCGGCGGTTCCTCAGTCACCGGTGGTGGCGACGTATCCCTCGGTGACCTCACCCTTGTGGGCCGCGAACGCGGCAAGTACCTCGCCCTTCTCCCGTTGGGGCACCCCGACGACGTCGAGCGTTCGGCCGAGTTCGGCGGCCACCTCGTCGAACTCGTCGGGGGAGATGTGAAACCTGCGATGGGCCTCTTCCAAGCCGAGGGCGGTGCTCCCGGGCTCGGTGGCGGTGTACTGGAACGGCCCGCCGGCCACATTGCACACCCACAGGGTGCGCATGAACTTCAGGCCGGGAAGCCGTTCCAGGTTCTTCGTGTGCCACTCCCGGAGGTCCGGGTTCTCCGACTGCTGACCGACGATCGGGTTGTTCACGACGGCGTCGCTGAAGTGGTCGACGACGGCGGCGATGGCGAAGACGCCGCCGAGTCGTTCGTAGAGGCTGGGCTCGGACATGGCTGGTCCCTCGATCTTCTCTGCCCTGATCCGGTGACCCCGTCGCTGCGAGACGGGTCCACCCTTTCTATAGTCAGGATTGGTTAGTTATACAACGAAGCATCGCCCGGTGTCAACGGGTGCGGTATCCGCTGCGGTGCGAGATCGGGCGCAGTCTCGCGGTGCGAATATTCACATGCGGACAGGCCTCGCGGTCCGCCCACTTCTCGGGGCGACGCGGGCGCGCCATGATGGAGCCCATGGCGACCGATCCGCTCACCGCCGCCGCAGATGAGCTCTATGCACTGGTGCCCGAGGAGTTCACCGCGGCACGCAACGCCCGCGCGAAGGAGGCCAAGGCCGACGATCGCGAGCTCGGCGCCCGCGTCGGCGAACTGAAGAGGCCGTCGCCCGCCGCCTGGATCGTGAACCGGCTCGTGCGAGAACACCCCGACACGATCGATGAGCTGTCCCGCCTCGGCGTCGAGCTCCGCGAGGCGCAGGCGGCCGGCGACGGCACGTCGCTCACGACCATCGGCTCAGGGCGTCGCAAACTCATCTCCGCAGCCCTCGAACAGGCGAACGAGATCGCGGATGCCGCGGGCCGCCCGCCCTCGCGCGCCGTGCTCGACGAGGTCGAGCAGACCCTCATCGCCGCGACGGTCGACGAGAGCGCCGGCGAGGCATTCCGCACCGGTCGGCTCGTGCGGAGCCTGCAGGCGGTGGGCTTCGAAGACGTCGACCTCGACGGGGCCGTCGCCGGCGAGGCATCCGCAGCCCGGCCGACGAAGCGCACGACCGCACGACCGGCACGCTCGACCTCGCGCGAGCGGCAGACCGGCGCCGACGAGCACGTTGCCGACGCGCGCGCTTCGGCCGAGCGCGACACGGCCGCCCGCGCCGAGCGCGAACGGGCCGAGGCCGACGTGCGTGAGGCGCGCGACCGCGCCGATGAAGCGAAGCGCGCACTCGCCGAGGCGGGGGACCTGCTGCACGCCGCGGAGTGGAACGCCGACGAGCTGCGCGACGAACGGCATGACCTCGAGACGCGGCTGAAGGAGCTTCGCACCGAGATCGCCGACGCCGAACGTGACGAGCGCGACGCCGAGCGGGTGCGCGCGAAGGCGGCGACCGCGGCCGCCCGCGCGCGAGACGACGTCGAGGCGGCCGAGACGGCGCTGGACCGCCTCGACTAGTCCGTTCGCCGCGGGCGCCGCGGCACGTAGCGCGGCACGTACCGCCACAGGATCCCGGCGCCGACGAAGCCGAGCACGCCCATCATCGCGCTCGCCACCATGATCGAGGCCGCGCTGGTCACCGCCGCGATGGCGAGCGGTGCCGCTGCCTGACCGGCATCGGAGATCGTGCGGAACGCGCCGAGAAACGGCGCGGGATTCGGCCTCGGAGCAAGGTCGGCGCCGAGCGTCAGGATGACCCCGCTCGAGAGCCCGTTCGCCACGCCGAAGAGCACCGCCACGGCGGCGAACCACGCGTCGGCGCCCGGCACGTCATGCGTGAACGCGAGTACGAGATGGCCGGTGCCGAGCCCTACGAGCCCCGGGATCGCGCTCCAGAGCCGCCCGAACCGGTCCATCACCTGGCCGCTGACGTAGAACAGCGCGAAGTCGATCGCCGCCGAGACGCCGATCACGAGTGCCGCGGTCTCGGGCGGCATCCCGATCGACACCGCCCACAGCGGCAGGATCACCGTGCGGCTCGCCCGGATCGCCGAGAGCAGGCCCACCCCGCTCCCGATGCGGGCGAGCACCGCTCCGTGCGTGACGATCGCCCGGAACACGCCGTGCGACGCGGCATCCGCTTCGGCCTCGCCCGCCGTGCGCACGTCATCGGTGACGGATGCCGCGCGCGCGAGCCGCGCGGCGCCGAAGACCCGCTCGGGGTCGGGCAGAACGAGCAGCCCCACGACGACCGCGAAGCATGACGCGACGAGCACCCAGAAGACCGCCTCGGATGAACCCGTCCACGCGATGAGTGCCGCCGCGACGAACGGCCCGACCGCCCAGCCGCCTCGGAACACGCCCGCGAGCGTCGACAACGCGCGAGCGCGCACGCGACCGGGCACATAGCTCGCGAGGAACGCGTGGCGCGCGAGCCCGAACACGGCGGTCGCGGTGCCCAGCAGGAAGACGCCGACGCCGAGCGCGGCCACCGTCGGCGACACGAGTGCGATGAGGATGCCGATCACGGCGAGCATCGACGCGCCGATCATGGCGTTGTGCTCGCCGATGCGCGAGACAAGCCATCCGGCGGGCAGGTCGCCGGCGAGCTGGCCGACCATGAGCAGTGCCGCAACGAGGCCGGCGAGCGCGAGCGACGCACCGCGATCGGTCGCGACGACCGGGATGACCGGGATGATCGCGCCCTCGCCGAACGAGAACAGGAACGTCGGCAGGTACGCCGGGAGGATGATCGAACGCCACGAGAACGGCGGCGTCGAATCGGTCATCGCTTCGACGCTACACCGCCCGCCTGCGCGACTAGGCTGGGAGGGCCATGTTGGATCTTGACCTCTCGCAGGAGATCGCCGCGCTGCGCTCCACCTTCCGCGACATCCGTGCCGTCGTCGATGTCGGCGCCCTCGAGGCCGAGATCGCTCGCCTCGCCGAGCAGGCCGGCGCCCCCGACCTGTGGGACGACACCGAGCACGCCCAGAAGGTGACGAGCGCCCTCAGCCACCGGCAGTCCGAACTCGCCAGGGTGAAGAGTATCGACGCGCGACTCGACGACCTCGAGGTGCTCGTCGAACTCGCGCAGGAGGCGGGCGACGAGGAGACCGCGGTCGAAGCGCGCGACGAGCTCATTGCACTGCAGAAGACGATCGGCGACCTCGAGGTGCAGACCCTGCTCGACGGCGAGTGGGACCCTCGCCCCGCCGTCGTCACCATCCGCGCCGGCGCCGGCGGCGTCGACGCCGCCGACTTCGCCGAGATGCTCATGCGCATGTACCTGCGCTGGGCCGAGAAGCACGGCTATTCCTCGACCGTCATGGACACGAGCTACGCCGAGGTGGCGGGCATCAAGTCGGCGACGTTCGAGGTCGACGCGCCCTACGCGTTCGGCACGCTGTCGGTCGAAGCGGGCACGCACCGACTCGTGCGCATGAGCCCGTTCGGCGCGGCCGGCAAGCGCCAGACGAGCTTCGCCGCAGTCGAGGTCATCCCGCTCATGGAGGAGGCGCAGGAGGTCGAGATCCCCGAGAACGACATCCGCGTCGATGTCTTCCGGTCGTCCGGCCCGGGCGGCCAGTCGGTGAACACCACCGACTCGGCGGTGCGCATCACCCACCTGCCCACCGGCACGGTGGTGTCGATGCAGAACGAGAAGTCGCAGATCCAGAACCGCGCCGCGGCGATGCGCGTGCTGCAGTCGCGACTCCTGCTCATCCAGAAGGAGCAGGAGGCGGCGCAGAAGAAGGAGCTCGCGGGCAACATCACCGCGAGCTGGGGCGACCAGATGCGCTCCTACGTGCTGGCGCCGTACCAGATGGTGAAAGACCTCCGCACCGACTTCGAGGTGAACAACCCCACGTCCGTGTTCGACGGCGACCTCGACGGCTTCATCGCCGCCGGCATCAAGTGGCGCAAGCAGAATCACGACGACTGACAACCACCGCATGGCCGAGCGACTGGCCGATGTGCTCGCGGGGTTGTCGAGGTTCGCCGATCTCGGCTTCGGGCTCGCGGCCGACACGTCGCTTCGCTCCAGCGTGCTCTCCGCGCGCTTGGCCCGGTCCGTGGGCGGATCGGAGAGTGAAGCGGGCGCTGCGTTCTGGACCGCGCTGCTCCAACACGTCGGATGCGTCGGCTACGCGCACGAGTCGGCGCGGCTGTTCGGCGACGAACTGGCGGTCAATGTCGCGATCGGGCGAACCGACCCCACCTCATCACGCGACGGTCTGGGAACGTTCCTGCCAACCCTGACCCGTGGGCGTCCGCGGGCGGAACAGGTGCGGCTCGCCGTCACCGCGCTCGCCCGCGGCTCCGCGTGGGGTGAAGCATTCGGCACCGCGGCCTGCGAAGTCGGTCGGGACGCGGCCCGCAGGCTGGGGCTCTCCGGCGAGGTCCAGACCTGCCTCTTGCACGCCTACGACACGTGGCGTGGCGAGGCCGCTGCGGGCGTGAGAGTCGGCGACGCGATCCCGTTCGGTGCACGGGTCGCCCGCGTCACCGGAGTCGCCGCCCTCTTCGATGCGCTCGGCCCCGGGCTCGCGGTCGCGGTCGTCCGCGACCGCGCCGGGACGATGCTCGACCCGACGTTGGCCGCCGCCTTCGTCGCGGACGGCGCCGAGTGGCTGTCCGAACTCGCGGCGGGCGACCCTCGAGAAGCCGCCCTCGCCGAGGAGCCCCGCCCGGTCGCCCTCGTGTCGGATATCCGCCAGGCCGCCGAGGTGTTCGGCGATCTCGCCGATCTGAAGAGTCCGCACTTCACGGGGCACTCCCGGCGGGTGACCGCGCTCGCCGAGGAGGCGGCCCGGACCGTTCATCTGCCTGACGCGGATGTGTCCGACGTCGCCGTGGCGGGGCTCCTGCACGACGTCGGACGCGTCGCGGTCTCCAATCGCATCTGGGACAAGCCGAGTAGGCTGACCTTGGACGAATGGGAGCAGGTGCGGCTGCATCCGTACCACACCGAGCGCATCCTGACCGGGACGCCGACCCTCGCCCGGCTGGCGCCGCTCGCCGGACGCCATCACGAGCGACTGGACGGCAGCGGCTACTTCCGCGGTGACCAGGCGGCCGAGTTGTCACTGCCCGCTCGCATCCTCGCCGCCGCGGACTGCTACGCCACGATCTCCGAACCGCGTCCGCACCGTCCCGCTCTGGCGCCCGATCGGGCTGGGGAGCGACTGCTCGCCGATGCGCGCAACGGCCGCCTCGACGAGGACGCCGTCCACGCCGTCCTCACCGCGTCGGGCCAGCCGGGGCACACCGCCCGACGCCGACCGGGCACGCTTTCGGACCGCGAAGTCGAGGTGCTCCGGCTGCTCGCGCACGGCTCCAGCAACTCCGAGATCGCCGAGCAGCTCGTCATCTCCCGGAGGACGGCCGAGCACCACGTGCAGCACGTCTACGCGAAGATCGGGGTTTCGAGCCGGGCCGCAGCCACCCTGTACGCGGTCGAGCACCACGTGCTGGATGGGTAGGTCTGCCGATGCCAGGGCGGGCGCAGGCGCGGCATCCTCGAGTCGACGAAGGAGGATCCCATGACCATCGCAACCGCCCAGACCATCCCCATCCGCCCGACTCTCGTCGCGTCGCCTGACGGCACGCAGATCGCCGTCTTCGTCTCCGGCGCCGGACGACCGCTGGTCCTCGTGCCCGGAACCACGTCCGACCACACGACCTGGCGCCTCGTTGTGCCGCTGCTCGAACCCAACGTCGAGGTGAACGCCGTCGACCGCCGTGGACGCGGTGCCAGCGGGGACGGCCCCGCCTACGCGCTCGAGCGCGAGGTCGAGGACCTCGCCGCGGTCGTCGACGCGACCGCCGCACGGTGGGGTGGACCCGTGGACCTCCTCGGCCACTCGTACGGCGGCAACGTCGCGTTCGGCGCGGCCTTGCGGACGTCGAACCTCCGGCGGCTGGTCCTCTACGAGGGCTGGCCAGTACCCGACGTCGCCGACCGCACCATGGCGCCCGACATCCTGGCGCATTTGGACGACCTGCTCGCCCACGGGCGCCGGGCCGAAGCGCTCGAGGCGTTCTTCCGGGAGATGGTGCAGGTGACCGAAGAGGAGATCGCGAACATCAAGGCATCACCGGCCTGGTCGGCTCGCGTGGCGGCGGCACCCACCGTCCCGCGCGAGCTCCGCGCGTTCGGGGAGCAGGCGTTCGACCCCGCGTCGGCGGCACGAATCGACGTGCCGGTGCTCCTGCTGGTTGGCAGCGAGTCGCCTGACGAGATCCTGGCCGACCCCGAGGTGGTGGCTGCGGCCTTCCCAGACGCCCGCATCGGGGTGCTCAACGGACAGGCGCACATGGCACAGCTCACGGCGCCCGAGGCGCTGGCAGCGGCGGTGCTGGACTTCCTGTCCGACTGACGTTCACCGGTGCTCGTACCTGCCGTTCGTGCCCCCTCTACGACGCCATCGCGTACTTCGTCTCCGACCGCGCGCCCGCCGCCGCGACGAACGCCCGGATGAGCGCGATGCCCTCGGGATCGAGCCGCTCCTCGGGGTGCCATTGCACACCGAGGCAGAAGGCGCCATCGGTGGCCTCGATCGCCTCGATCACGCCGTCGGGCGCGCTCGCCGAGGCCGTGAGCCCGTCGCCGAGCCGGTCGACACCCTGGTGATGATGCGATGAGATCTCGAACTCGGCCTCGTGCGTGATGCTGCGCAGCAGGGTGTCGGGCGCGATCGACACGGGATGCGACGTGTGCTCGCCGTAGATGTCCCGGTGCGGGGTGAGGTCGATGCGGTCGCCGAGGTGCTGCTCGAGTGTGCCGCCCAGAGCGACGTTGAGCACCTGCATGCCCCGGCAGGCGCCGAGCACCGGGACGTCGCGCTTGCGGGCGAGCCGGGTGAGGGCGATCTCGAGCTCGTCGCGCACCCGCAGCGGCTGGTCATTCGAGGGATGCGCGACGCTGCCGTAGAGCTCGGCGTCGAGGTCGCGGCCGCCGGGGAGGAACAGGCCGTCGATGAGGTCGATCAGGCGCTCGGGATCGTCGACGTGTACGTCGAGGCTCGGGATGAGCAGCGGCGCACCGCCCGCCTCTTGGATCGCCGAAACGTACGTGTGCGAGATCGCATCGGTGGGGATGTCGACCCAGGCTCCGTAGCTCGCGGACTTTCGATCGGCGACGATGCCGATGAGGGGAACGGCCATGATCACTCCCGGGGGCTGCGCTCAGTCCCGGTATCCAACTTAGGCACTTCCTGCGCGTCCCGCACGGGCAGGCGAGGACGCCAGGCGTCGGGTGCGGGCGGCGACCCGGGAAATCCGGTGTCGCTGCCCCCATTCGCCTCGATACTGCCTAGGCTCGAATACGATGATCCGCTTCGACTCCGTCACCAAGACCTACCCCGGCCAGGCGAAGCCGGCCCTGAACGACATCGGGGTGGAAATCCTCCGCGGCGAGTTCGTCTTCCTCGTCGGCGCCTCCGGCTCGGGCAAGTCGAGCTTCCTCCGGCTGGTCCTCAAGGAGGACAAGCCCAGCACGGGCAAGATCCACGTGCTCGGGCAGGACCTCGGCCGTATCTCGAGCCGCAAGGTGCCCTATTTCAGGCGTGATCTGGGCGTCGTATTCCAGGACTTCCGGCTGCTGCCGAACAAGAACGTCTACGAGAACGTCGCGTTCACCCTGCGGGTCATCGGTAAGTCGCGCGGGTTCATCCAGTCGGCGGTGCCCGAGACGCTGAAGCTCGTCGGCCTCGACGGCAAGGGCAAGCGGATGCCGCACGAGCTCTCGGGCGGCGAGCAGCAACGTGTCGCGATCGCCCGCGCGATCGTGAACAAGCCGCAGATCCTCCTCGCCGACGAGCCCACCGGCAACCTCGACCCGGTCACGAGCGCCGGCATCATGACCCTCCTCGAGCGCATCAACGCGGGCGGCACCACGGTGGTCATGGCGACCCACGAGGCCGGCATCGTCGACCAGATGAAGCGTCGCGTGATCGAGCTCTCCGCGGGCGACGTCGTGCGCGACGAGCGCGCAGCGGGCTACGGTGCCGAGCGGGCCGAAACCGAGACCGAGACTGACGCCGTCGCCGACACGGGTGCTGAGGAGGCGACTGGTGCGGCCACGGAAGTCGACGCCGAGGCTGAGACCGTGACAGCGGCACCGAAGGTCGGCAAGGAGGTCATGGACGCGAAGCAGCCGCTCTACGTCGAGCCCGAGGAACGAGACGAGGTGACGGATGCCGCGGCGGCGATCACCGCGGCGGCGACCGCGTCCGTGCCCGTCGCCGCCCTGACGGGCGACGGTGCGGCGTCGACCGCCGAGGAGGGCGGCGGCAACGTCGCCGTGAAACCCACGGGCGGGGCATCCGAACACCTGACGCTCGCCGAGCGGCTGGGACTGCGCGCGCCGGGCGGGCCGCGCGAGGGCGACGACCAGCAGGAAGTGGGACCGACACGATGAGGTTCGGGCTCGTGCTCTCCGAGGCCGCGAACGGCCTGCGCCGCAACGCCTCGATGGTCGTCTCGGTCGTGCTCGTGACGTTCATCTCGCTGACATTCGTCGGCACCGCCGCGCTGATGCAGCTGCAGATCGCCCAGATGAAGAACTACTGGTACGACAGGGCGCAGGTGGCCGTGTACCTCTGCACCTCGGTGTCGACCGCGGCGGGATGCACCGACGGTGAGGCCACCCAGGAGCAGAAGTCCGCCATCGACGCGCAGCTGCGCTCCGACACGCTCACGCCGTTCATCGACGAGTTCTACTTCGAAGACCACCAGCAGGCGTACGAGAACTTCCAGGAGCAGTTCGAGGGCACCCCCGCGGCCGATTACGTGACCCCCGAGGTGCTCAACGAGACGTTCTGGGTGAACCTGGTCGACCCGTCGCAAGCTGCGGTGATCGTCGAGAGCCTCGCGGGGCTCTCGGGCGTCGAACAGGTCGTCGATCAGCGTCGCTACCTCGACCAGATCTTCGACGTGCTGAATGCCGCGAGCTACACGGCGATCGCGATCGCCGCGATCATGCTGGTCGCCGCGGCCCTGCTCATCGCGACGACCATCAGGCTCTCCGCGTTCTCGCGGCGGCGCGAGCTCGGCATCATGCGTCTCGTCGGAGCATCCAACCGGTTCATCCAGACGCCCTTCGTGCTGGAGGGCGTGTTCGCTGGACTCCTCGGGTCGCTGCTCGCGGGCGGGGCGGTGGTGGCGATCGTGCACTTCTTCGTGCAGGGCTACCTCGCGCAGAGCCTGTCGTTCACGTTCGTCGGCCTCACCGACGCGTTCATCGTCGTGCCCCTCCTGGTCGCCGTCGGCGTGCTGCTCGCGGCGGTGTCGGCGGGCATCGCGATCACACGGTACCTGCGGGTGTAAGCGGGCCGGGTCTGGATACGGCGCTGGCGCGCCTACTCGGCCACCGGGGTCGGCTAGACTGAACGGCTGCCACGGCGACCGCCGCGGCATCCGTCATCGAAGCGAGGAGTGCGCCGTGCCCAGGGAACGCGGTCAGAAGGTCGTGGCGACCAACCGCAAGGCGCGCCACGACTACACGATCGAGGACACCTACGAGGCCGGCATCGTGCTCACCGGCACCGAGGTGAAGTCGCTCCGCAAGGGGCGGGCGTCGCTCGTCGACGGGTACGCGTTCATCGACGGCGGTGAGATGTGGCTCGACGCCGTGCACATCCCCGAGTACACCGAGGGCACGTGGAACAACCACGCGCCGCGGCGCAAGCGCAAGCTCCTGCTGCACAAGCAGGAGATCGTGAAGATCAGCCACAAGACGAAAGAGGGCGGTTACACCCTCGTTCCGCTGCAGATCTACTTCGCCGACGGGCGTGCGAAGGTCGAGATCGCGGTGGCGAAGGGCAAGCGCGAGTACGACAAGCGGCATGCGCTGCGCGAGCGGCAGGACAAGCGCGAGGCCGATCGTGCGATGGCGAGCAGGCGTCACCTCGGGGACTGAGGGAATCCTTCACGTCTCCGCACGGTCAGGCCTCGCCCGGCGCCTCCGCCAGACCAGCAGCCGATCGAGCGGCAGCAGCGCGACCCAGATGAGGGGAGTCCAGGACACGAGGACGAAGGCGAGCGGGATGCTCACCGCGAATCCGGCCACCAGAATCGACCCGCGGATCACCTCCAGTCGGGCATCATCGTCGGCTCGCCGCTCACGGAGCAGATCACGACGTCGGGCGGTGACTTCCATCGCCACCCCCATGGCGTTCACGGCGCCGAGCACCAGGGCGTAGAGCACATACGCGAGCGGCTCGTGGGGATACGCTCCGAGCACCTGGTGGGGGAGGGGAATGAGGGCGATCAGCCCGAGGAAGACGAAGTTGCCGCCCAGCAAGCGGGAGTCGATGCGCTGAACCGCGCCGAAGAGCTGCTGGTGGGCGAGCCAAGCGCTCGCCGCGACGGCGATGCTCAATGCCATGATCGCGATCCTGGGCGCCAGTTCGACGACGGCGGTCGAGAACTCGCTCGACGAAAGACCGGCGGGGATGACGATGCTGACGACCAGCAGCGTCATCGCGACCCCGAAGATCGAGTCGCTCAAGGACAACACCCGAGCGAACTCCTGCGGGTTCCGATCGCGGTCGATCATCAGTGGTGATCCTACGCTGCGGGCAGAGTCGTTTCGGGGGAGCCTCCCAGCCGGCATATCGGAGGTCGCGGGTAGGCTCATCGCGATGGAGACCTCGACTCGCATTCCGGTTCCCGGCACCTATAACTTCCGCGACGTCGGCGGGATGACGGCGCAGAACGGCCGGGTTCGCGACGGTGTGCTCTACCGTTCCGACGGCCTGCATCGTCTCGGCGAGGCGGGTCGGGCCGAGCTGCGGCGGCGGGGCATCGGCATCGTCATCGACCTGCGCGACGAGAACGAGGCGCTGGTCATGCCCGATGACCTCGACGGCCTCGACGTCGAGGTGCTGCACCTTCCGGTGTTCGAGGGGTCGGGGGCGTCGCAGGGCGCGGGCGGCATCTCGCTCGACGCGCTCTACGAGCGCATCGTCACCCAGCACGCGTCGGTCGTGGTGAGCGCTCTCCGCGAGATCGCGAGCGCCGGGAAGCGATCGGTCGTCGTGCACTGCACAGCCGGAAAAGACCGAACCGGCGTGGTCGTCGCCCTGACCCTGATGGCCGTCGGCGTCGATCGCGAAGCTGTCGTCGAGGATTACGTGCGCACCGAGGCCAACCTCGCCGGCGAGTGGCTCGAGGAGATGGTGGGCCTTGTCAGCCGCTACGGCATCCCCGACACTCCCGAGCTGCGCGTGCTCATGGGGGGCAGCCCGCGCGAGGCCATCGAAGGCGTCCTCGACTCGGTCGAGCGCGCCCACGGTTCGACCCGCGAATACCTGCTCGCCTCCGGCCTCGCGCTCCACGACCTCGCAGCCCTCGAACGTCTGCTCATCGACGCCGACGGCTGAGTTGCCGTGGCTCCTCGCCGCAAGCCGGGTCAGGCGGGTTCGGCCGTGAACCTCGCGTCGACGGATGCCTCGATCACGAGCTGCGCCGGCGCGAACTCGGTTGCCGGCATGCCGCCGCCGACGTCGGCCGCCGTGCGCATCATCATCGCCTTCGGTGCGACGGGCATGGGCTGCACGCTCAGCATGCCGTGATCGGCGAGCTCGACGGGCGTCGGTGAGCCGAGGCCGAGTGCCGACGCGTACACCCGCGCCTTCGCGAGCGCGTCGACCACCGCGCCGCGCTGCGCCGCCTCCTGCACACGTCGGCGCGTGGCATCCGTCAACCGCCATTCGATGCCACTGATCGCGAGCTCGGACGACGCGGCCGCATCACCCACCCACTCGCCGAGCTTCGCGAGGTCGGTGAAGATCACCTCGACCTCGGCGCTCGCCTGATGCACGACGGGCAGCTGGCGGCCCTCGTTGTTCCACGGGCGGTACGACCACACCCGGAGCTGCCCCGCCGACCAGGTGTCGAGGGCACCGGATGCCTCGAGCCCGCGTATCTCCCTGAGCAGCCGCTCGTGCGCCGCGGCGGTACGCGACGTGACCTCCTCGCGAGCGGCGCCCTGCGCGCCGACGGACAGCGTGACGACGCCGAGCTCGGGAGCGACGCGCTCCTCTGCGCGGCCGGTGACGGCGATCGTGGTCGGCATGGGCCTCAGCATACGGTGGGGCGCCGACGTTGCGGCGAGGTGCTGCGGAAAGGGGACGCGAACGGAGTGCGGAGAACGGAATGCGGAATGGAATGACACGACCCGCCGACCTGTTGTAGTCTGTAAGGCCGCGCCGCCTTCGGGCGAGTGCGGATCGGAAACTCCACAGCGTGCGACAACGGCCCGCCGAACCGGTCTCGACCGGCGAGGTGCGACATGGGGATGATCGGTTTCGACATCGCCTGCGAACCCACGAGAAGCGGGCCGAGGATGCAGGGTTATCTCGTAAACGATCTCTGCAAAACAATAACTGCCGATAAGAAGCAGTCCGACTTCGCCCTCGCTGCCTAAGCGAGTCCGATAGTCCGTCAGCCCGGGTCTGTTCCCGCCCCGGCCGCTGGCGTCATCTAGGGAACTTGCTGCGCGTCGTCGCCTGAGCGACGCGTGGGACTTTCTTCAGGCTGGGCCTGTCGACTTAGGTGCCTGTGGCAAAGGTCGGGGCCGAGCAGAACGCTTGCACAGGATGCGCCCGGAGAAGGCGTGGAATCACAGCGATGGACGGGGGTTCAATTCCCCCCATCTCCACCATCGGCCGTTGTCGCACGTTGCGGAAGACGAAGGCCGCCCCGATCGGGGCGGCCTTCGTCGTGTCGGCGCGTCGGGGCTCACGGGCCGGCGTCACCGCCACCGCCTCGGTGCCAGATGGCGAGCTTCCGGATCCACGATCGTCGTCCCGGCTCGGGTGTGGCGTCGTCTTCGGCCGGCGCCTCCGCCTGGGCAGCGGCCTCCCGCTCCTCGCGCCAGATGAGGTACGCGAGGTACGGGTCGTCCTCGGGACCCAGCGGCTGCTGGTCCATCGGTCGGTTCCGTCTGCGTGCCATCGCCGGACTCCACCCCCTCCCGGCCTTGGCAGCAACATAACCCCGAACAGGCGATGGCGCGACCTACTTCACGAAGACCCGCCTACGAAGTCGGAATGGCGCCGTCCGCCAGCGCGGCGAGCACGGGCTCGTGGAGTCGCCCGTTGGTCGCCAGCGCGCTGCCGTGCCACGGGCCGGGCTCGCCCGTGATCGAGGTGAACCGCCCGCCGGCCTCCTCGACGATCGGCACGAGCGCAGCGAGGTCGTAGACCTTCACGTCGAACTCCCCGGTGATGTCGATCACGCCCTCGGCGAGCAGCACGTACGACCACAGGTCGCCGTACGCGCGGTCGCGCCACACCTGCTGCGAGAGCGCGAGCAGGCGGTCGAGGTGGCCCGCCTCCCGCCACTGCGCCAGGCTCTGGAAGCTGAGCGAGGCATCCGCCAGCCGTTCGACGGCCGACACGCGCAGGCGCCTGGCACCCGGGAATCGAGCGGATGCCGCATCCGCCCCCTGCCCGCTCGTGCCGAGCTCTCCGGCCGCGGCGGTCGTCCACGCGCCCATGCCGCGCGCGGCCCACCAGCGCCGGCCCATCGCGGGCGAGGACGCGACGCCCACGACCGGGACGCCGTCGATTGCGAGCGCGATAAGAGTGCCCCACACGGGCACGCCGCGCAGGAAGTTCGCGGTCCCATCGATGGGATCGATGATCCATTGGCGCGTCGCGCCGCCCTCGGTGCCGAACTCCTCGCCCAGGATGCCGTCGCCGGGGCGTGCCTCGGCGAGGCGGTCGCGGATGGTGCGCTCAACCGCCAGATCGGCCTCGGTCACGGGCGTGCGATCGGGCTTCGTCTGCACGTCGAGGTCGACGGCACGGAACCGCGCGAGCGAGGCGGCATCGGCGAGATCGGCGAGTTCGAGGGCGAGGGCGAGGTCTTCGGCGAGATCGGCGGTCACCGATCCAGCCTAGCGACGCGCGCGGGCCGGGCCGGGCGCGCGGGACGCCGTTTGCTTGGTACGGCCTATCATGTCGTGCACAGTTCGACTCCGTGCGCGAGCCCACTCGCCGGCGAAGCTCGTTGTACGACCGTCCTGCCACCCCACGACCTTTCCAAGACACCGTAGACGTGGAGAAAGGTCGTACGGCATGATCCGTTCGCCTGCACACTCGACTTTGTGAAGACCATGCGTCGATTGGCGCGCGGGGTCGTTCTCCTGATAACGTGGTCCCTCGGTTCGGGTTGTCTGAGACATCCGGAATCACGCACCTCTAGCTCAATCGGCAGAGCAACTGACTCTTAATCAGTGGGTTCAGGGTTCAAGTCCCTGGGGGTGCACCGAATAGAAGCCCCGATCCTCTCGCTAGGTTCGGGGTTCTCCATCCCGATGACACCCGATCGGGGCCGTTGACTCGGGCGATGCTCGGGTGTCGGATGTGGACATGGCCAGCCGTCTGCGTATCCTCTCCATCGACGGCGGCGGGATCCGCGGATATCTTCCGGCTCTCGTGCTCGCCGAGATCGAGCGACGATCCGGTCGTCGCGCCATCGATCTCTTCGATCTCGCTGCCGGCACGTCCACGGGCGCGATCATCTCGATCGGGTTGGGCGCGGGGCTGAGTGCTGCAGAGCTCGCGGAGTTCTATCCCAAGTACGGTTCCCGCATCTTCCGCGTGTCCGAGCAATCGGAATGGTCGAAACGCCTCCTCGGAACCGGCGAGACATGGAGTGAACGCCTCCTCGGTCCTCCGAACAGGATCGGTGCCGTGTTCGGCCGCGAGCAGCAGTGGGGCGGCAATGCTCGACATAGCGCAGACGGCCTGGAATCCGTGCTCCAGGAGGTCCTCGGCGACATCCGGCTCTCCGACGCCGAGCTGCCACTACTCGTGACGAGTTACGAGGCGGACGCGAACATCCCGGTGGTATTCAGCTCCATCGACGCAGCGGTGTCGCCGGAGACCTGGGATGCCAAGCTGACGCACGTCGCCCGGGCGACCTCTGCCGCCCCGACGTACCTGCCCCCTGCCGAGTTCAGTTGGGCAGGTGAGCGGCATCGATTCGTCGATGGCGGGGTGTGGGCCAACAACCCGGCCGTGGTCGCGATGACCGAATCGCTCAAGCTGACGTCAGCGCTGAAGCTCACTGGAGACTCCATCTTCCTTGTTTCGCTAGGCACCGGGATGCCGCGAAGCACCCCCGCATTCGTCGCAGAGGCCTCGTGGCTGGGCTCCTTCGTCGACGTCGCGAAGATGGCCACCAGCGTCACCGGAGGCGATGTGCTGGCTGCGCGTGCTCTCGGTGATGCGTATGCGCGCCTGCAGGCGGTCGACGACCGGATCGCCGGTGCGATGGACGACCCCAGTACTTCCCGGCTCACCGCGCTGAGGGACGCGGCGCAGAGCCTGATCAGGGACGAGTCGGCAGAGATCGACCGGATCGTCGCGAACCTCGTCACCTGACCACGCGTCTGCGCAGTGAAGGCGTCAGGACCTGACCGCGCCCGCCGCGTTCCCGAGCGCCGCGAGCACCCGCTGCGCTGAGCCGCCGAGGTTCCACTCCGTCGCCAGTCGCTCGATCTCGGAGAGGCGTGAGGCGTCGAGCGGGCGGATGCGGGCATCGAACTCGCCGAGGTCGAGGTCGCGCACGACCTCGACGACGGTGGGAGCGACGTCGAGGTAGTCGGATGCCGCGGTGATCCTCGCGCGCATCGTGGCCGAGAGCGGCGCGGTCGGGTCGGCCACCGCCGCGACGATGCCGTCGAGGTCGACGAATTGCTGCAGGAGGCTTGCGGCGGTCTTCTCGCCGATGCCCGCGACGCCGGGGAGCCCGTCGGAGGCGTCGCCGCGCATCACCGCGAAATCGGCGTATTGGCCGGGCAGCACGCCGTACTTGGCGACGACCGAGACGTCGGTGAGCACCTCGAGCTTGCTCATTCCGCGCGCGGTGTAGATGACACGCACGCCGCGCGCGTCGTCGACGAGCTGGAACAGATCGCGGTCCCCGGTCACGACGTCGACCGCGACATCCGCCTGGCTGGCGAGGCTGCCGATCACGTCGTCAGCCTCGTGGTCGGCGGCGCCGATGACGGTGATCTCGAGTGCGGCGAGCAGCTCGCGGATCATCGGGATCTGCGCCTCGAGCGGATCGGGGGTCTCCTCGACGTCGGGACCGCCCGGCACGATCTCGGCGACGCGGTGCGCCTTGTAGCTCGGGATGAGCTCGACCCGCCAGTGCGGGCGCCAGTCGTCGTCCCAGCAGGCGACGACGTGCGTGGGCTCGTAGTCGGTGACGAGCCGCGCGATGATGTCGAGGAGGCCGCGCACCGCGTTCACCGGTGTGCCGTCGTCCCGCCTGATCGAGTCGGGCACGCCGTAGAAGGCGCGGAAGTAGAGCGAGGCGGTGTCGAGGAGCATCAATCGGTCGGCCACACGGCGATCCTCCCACGGACCGACGCGATCGGGTCGTCCTGGCGTTCGGGGATCGAGTCGCGTGTCACCCGGTCGCGAACAGGTCGACGCCGACCAGGCGCAGACTCTCGGAAGCGAATCCAGCGAAGCAGTAGACGCCGAGCACAGCACCGAGCATCGTCTCTCGGATGGACCCGGTGTCTCCGAGCAGTGGGAGTGCGACGTAGCCGTTCGGCAGCCACAGTCGGTTCAGCACGGGTACGGGCCGGAGCCGCTCGGGCGGGCGCGGCACCCACGGCCAGAAGAGGCCGGGCAGGCCACCGGTGGTGAGGAAGTCGCCGGCGAGGTGCACGACGAAGCCGAGCGTGACCGCGAGCGGGAACCACGCGACCTGCTCGGGGGCGAAGAGCACGATGAAGACGGCGAGGACGGCGCCGAGCACCCACGCCGCCGTCCAGGTGCGCACGAATTCGCGCGCCTTGAGGCCGAAGCAGGTGAGCGCTGCGGCGCCGAGGCCCCCACCGACGGGGACCGTGCCGAACTCCTCCACTGGGAACGTGACCATGGTGAGCGCCCAGGCGGCGGCCGCGACGATCGCCACGGCGACGCCGGAATGTGCGCCCTGCCGGTGTCCACCCGAGAGCACGCCCACCGTGCCCGTGACGACCCTGCCGAGCACGGGCACCGAGTGGGCGATGGTCGCGCTGTGGTGGTCGGCGTCGGGAAGGAGCGCGGCGCCGGCGCACACCGCGGCGCCGGCGAGCACGCCCACCGGGTCGAGGGGATACGCCCCGAGGGTGATCATCGGCATGGTGCCCG
This sequence comes from Agromyces sp. NPDC058484, assembly GCF_042720415.1. Taxonomy (NCBI): domain Bacteria; kingdom Bacillati; phylum Actinomycetota; class Actinomycetes; order Micrococcales; family Microbacteriaceae; genus Agromyces; species Agromyces sp. NPDC058484. The sequence goes on from NZ_JBHXMP010000004.1 coordinate 178,332, forward strand.
TGATCGCGATCCACGCCGCGGCGCCGCTCGTGGCGTGCGTGATGCCCATCATGCGGTGGTGCGCTCCTCGGCCGGTTCCTCGGTGGGCCGATCGGCCATCGGCCAGTCTGCCCGCGACCTGGGACATCGACGACCAGCCGGCTCGGCTCGGCGCGCCCACGTCCGCTGCTGGATCAGTCGTCGAACCCGCGCGCGGTCAGCGCCTCGCCGAGGTGCTCCGCCGTGCGGAGGGCGCGCACGATCACCGGCACCGCGAGCGCGATGAGCGAACCCTCCACGCCGCGCGCCCTACGCGCCTCGAGCACCTCGCGCACGAGCTCGGCGAGGAGCGGCACGCACCGGATGGTGAGGGCGAGGGCGAGCCCCACGCGGTCGGCGTCGACCCAGCGGCGGAGGGGCCGCAGCAGCGCCTGCATGGCGTCGAGTGTCGCCGTCACGGGCGTCGTGAGGGTGTAGATCGCGGCGAGGGCGACGGCGAGCAGCAGCCGCACGGCCATCACCGCGGCCGTCTCCCACCCGCCGAAGATCACCTGCACGGGCACCGCGAACGCGAGCACCCAGAGGATCGGCGCGACCTGCCGCCATGCGAGCCTGAACGGCACTCGCGCGAGCCCGAAGAGCGCGACGACGAGCACGGATGCCGCGCCGAGCCACGCGAGCGAGACCTGCAGCGCGACCACCGTGACGAGCACGGCGAGCACTCCGAGCTTCAGGAGCGCGGGCGCGCGATGCACGAGCGACGTGCCGGGGTGGAAGACGCCGATCATCCGCGTAGACCCATCATCTGCACCCGCTCACCCGATGAGGGCCCGGTAGGCGCCGAGAGCGTGCCGCGGCTCGTCGTCGGCGATGATCCGGCCCGCCTCCATCACGATGACCCGGTCGAATGACTCGAGCAGTTCGAGTTGGTGGCTGACGACCACGAGCTGCTGGTCGAGCGCGGCGAAGTGCTCGGCGATACGCCGGGCGTTCCGTGCGTCGAGGAGCGTCGTCGGCTCGTCGGCGACGATGATCGCGGGCTCGGCCACGAGCACGGAGGCGATGGCGAGCAGCTGCTTCTGCCCGCCCGAGAGGCGGTGTGCCGGGCGGTCGGCGAGCTCGGTGAGCCCGAGGCGGTCGAGGGCGGCGTCGACGCGAGCCGCGGCATCCGCTGCGCTGAGCTTGTGACGGCGCAGGGTGAACGCGACGTCCTCGCGAACCGTGGGCATGACGATCTGGTTGTCGGCGTTCGTGAACACGAAGCCGACCCGGCGGCGCACCTCGCGGGCGTGCCGGGCGAGGTCGAGACCGTCGACGGTGACGCGTCCGCTCGTCGGGGTGACGAGCCCGTTGATCATTCGTGCGAGGGTGGACTTGCCCGAACCGTTGGCACCGACGATGCCGATGCGGTGCTCGCCGAGGGTGAGCGAGACGTCGTCGACGACGGTCTCGGCGTCGAAGCGGTGGCTCACGCCCTCGAAGACGATCTTGCTCATGTCGCACGCTCCACGATCATCGCGATGCCCTGGCCGCCGCCGATCGAGCAGGCTGCGAGGCCGGGCCGGTCGTCATCGGCGGCGAGCATGCGCGCGGCGAGCCGCACGAGCAGCACGGCACCGGATGCCCCCCACGGATGTCCGAGCGCGATCGCGCCGCCGTCGGCGCAGATGAGGTCTTCGTCGAGGGCGAGCTCGTCGCTGACGGCGAGCACCTGTGCGGCGAACGCCTCGGTGATCTCGATGAAGCCGAGGTCGCGTGCGGCGAGGCCGGCGCGATCGAGGGCCACGCGGGCGGCCGGAGCCGCGCCGATGCCGGGAACGGCCGGATCGCCCGCGGCGACCGCCGAGGCGCGCACGCGCAGGGCGGGCAGGCCGAGCTCGCGGGCGATCGTGGCGGTGGTCACGGCCATCGCGGCGGCGCCGTCGGAGAAGCCGCACGAGTTTCCGGCGGTGACGGTGCCGACTGCGATCGTCTGGGCGCGCCCGGCGTCGGCATGCCGGGCACCGGCGCCGCCGTCGGCGTTCGCGAACGCGGGTGCGAACCGGGCGAGCCGTGCGACGTCCATCGCGGTGCGCGGCCGATCGTCGCGCGCGACACCGTCGATGCCGACGATCTCGCGGTCGAAGATGCCGGCAGACTGCGCCGCCGCCGCGCGGGAGTGGGATCGTGCGGCCCAGGCGTCCTGCCGCTCGCGGGAGATGCCTCTTAGTGCCGCGAGCCGGTCGGCGGCGGGCCCCATGTCCGGGTCGGCGAACCCGTCGGGTGCGAAGGGCGCACGCGTGAAGCGCTCGCCCGTGTCGGGCCAGAGACGGTGCGGCGCGGTCGACGCCGACTCGGCGCCGCCGGCGAGCACCAGGCTCGCGTCACCGGCTCGCACCCGGGAGGCGGCCTGCAGGACGGCGTCGAGTCCCGAGCCGCACTGACGGTCGACCGTGACTCCCGGCACCTGCTCGCCGAGCCCCGCTCGCAGCGCGGCGACCCGTGCGAGGTCGCCGCCGGGGCCCATGCAGTTGCCGAGCACGACATCGTCGACCGGAACCCCGGCGGGGGAGACGGCACGAGCGACCGCGGCGAGCACCGGGGCGGCCAGCGCGTCGACCGGGTGTCCGGCGAATCCCCGTCCGGCCGTGCCGATCGCGCTCCGCCGGGCGGCGACGATCACGGGCGCGCCGGCCAGCGCGCCGGTCACGGGCGGACTCCCTCGGGGGCGGGCACCGCATGCCCCGCGCCGAGCGCGCCCGTCGCGAGCGCGTCGCGCAGCCGGCCGCGCGCGACCTTGCCTGAGGCGGTGCGCGGCACTGGCCGTACGAACCAGCGGCGCGGCAGCTCGGCGGGGTCGAGCTCGCCCCGAGCCGCCGTCACGACGTCGGTGAGGTGCGCACCATCGGCGAGCTCGACGATCGCGACGACCCGCTCGCCGAGCAGCTCGTGCGGTTCGCCGACGACCGCGGCTGCGGCGACGCCGGGCAGCGCCGCGAGCCGTGCCTCGACGTCTTCGGCGAGCACCGTGGCCCCGGCGGTCGTGATCGCCGCGTCGCCCCGTCCGAGCACCCGGATGCCGCCGCCCGCCGCGCGGGTCGCGAGGTCGCCGACCGTGGCGAAGCCGTCGTCGGTGCGCCGCAGCATCCCGCCGCCGATCACGCCGAGCGCGAGATACGGCGACCGGGCCCAGATCTCGTCGCCCGTGGCACCCGGTCGCAGCTCGACCTCGACGCCGGGGAACGGCGCCAACCCGTCGCCGGCCCCGGCGAGCACGAACGAGAGCTCCGCCGCGCCGTAATACTCGGTCAGGCGGATGCCGCGAACGGACGCCTGCGCACGCAGGCGCGGGGACATGGCCGCGCCCGCCACGACCGCCTTCGGCGGCCGGCCGCGATCGTCGATCAGCCGGGAGAGCCGGGTCGGTGTCGCGTGCACGACCGTCGCCCCCTCGAGCCCGTCACCGACGGATGCGCCGAGCCAGAGCGCGTGCAGCGCCGCGTACAGGTGCATCGACACGTGCAGCGGCCCGGTGACGGCGATGCGATCCGTGGCGCTGAGACCCGCCAGCTCGGCGAGCGGAGCGGCCGACGCGAGCCACGAGTCGCTCGTGCGAGCGACGACGCGCGGGGTGTCGGCGGGATCCGAGGAGCCCGACGTCTGCAGGGCGAGCTCCGTGCCGTCGGGCAGCGCGTCCCCGAGTGCCTCCGCCTCCGCCCGGCAGGTGCCGACGAGCACCGGCCGACCGCGGTCGAGGCACGCCAGCACCGTCGTGATGAGCGTGACGGGATCGGCACCGGCGGGGCATCCGACCGGGCCGTCACCCGAGGGGAGCCGGGCTGCATCGACCGCGCGGGCGAGCTCGCCGTAGCGCACGGCGTCGTCGCCGAACGCCAGGGCGATCCCGTTGCTGGGGCCGCGCAGCCACTCGCTCATGCGCCCGCCGGCGCCGCCGCGTTCCGCCGCCACGGCCACGGCCGCGGCGCGATGAGCCCGGGCCAGGCGCGGTGCACGCCCTTCGCGACGAGCACGGTGACGACGACCTTGATCGCGTCGCCCGGCAGGAACACCGCCGAGCCGGCGAGGGCGACGCCGAGGGGAGTTGCGGTGATCGCGGCGAAGACGGGAACCCCCACGAGGTACACGGCGACGATACCGCCGAGGGCGGTCGCGGCGAGCGCGGGGAGCACGCGGTAGCGGGGGAGGAGCCGGGCGGTGAGCCAGCCGATCACGGCGGCGCCGAGGAGCCACCCGAGGAGGTAGCCGACCGACGGGCCGACGAACACACCGAGACCCCCGCGCCCGCCCGAGAGGAGCGGCAGGCCCGCCGCGACGAGGGCGATGAGCAGCAACACCGCGAGGAACCCCTTGCGGGCGCCGAGGATCGCGCCGGCGAGCATCACGCCGAGCGTCTGGAACGTGATCGGAACGGCCGTGCCGCCGAGGTAGAGGGCGCCGGGCAGCCCGAGCGCCGCGATGAGCGCCGCGAACACGGCGATCTGGGCGAGGTCGCCGGCGGTGCCCCGTGCGCGGCGTCGCGGCGTTGCGCTGTCGGCGGCGGCGGCATTGTCGGGGCCGGTTGCAGCAGCGGCGGTGTCGGATGCGTCGTGCGAGGCGTGCTGGGTGGCACTCATCGGTTCTCCCTCTCGTGGCGTGGCGGGCGACGTGCCCGGGAATCACGCTATGAGGGGCGAGTGAGCGGCTTCTCGATGCGGCCGTACAAGAATCGTGGCGCGATTTTGGAACGGTGCGGCCGCATGCGCGGCCGGGACGCGCCCGAGAGCGCGACAGGCGCTCAGGCGGCGCGGGACTCGAGGTCGGTCGACGATCCGATCGTGGGCAGTGCCGCGGCATCCGACCCCGCTTCCGATTCCGAGACGACGACCGGGTCGGCCCAGACGACGAGCGGTGCGGGTTGCCAGCTGAGGGCGAGTGGCTCGTCCTCAGCTGGGACGATGACGGCGACGGCGTCGCGCTCGTCGAGCACGGTGCGGGTGAGGTCGGCGGCGATCTGGTGCGTGAGCATCGCGTGGAAGATCTGGTCGGTGTCTTCGTCGGTGCGGCGCACGAGCGACCACGCGCCGGCGGGGCCGATGAACTCCGAGAGCTTCGCGTTCAGGAGCTCGAAGAGGTGTTCGCCACGCAGGTCGGCAGCGGTCTGACGAGGCGTGGGGGCGGCAGCGTGGGCTGAGGCTTGTGCTGCGAGCCTCGCTCTGCGCCAGCGGCGGAACATCGTGTGCCCCTCTCGTTCGCATCGGTCCGCTCGGTACGGATCGTACGGCGGTTCTGCATCAAGTCTCAGGCCTCGCCTGAAGGATCGCGCGTGACACGCCGCGCACGCCGGCTTGCGTCCGGCGATTGCGCGTTCGGGTTCCCGGCGGTCGGCTACTCCGTGAGTTCCGCCCGCTTCGACTCGTCGGCGACGGTGCCGATCGCGATCGCGAGGCTCGCGGCCCATGACACCCACATCAGCAGGAGGCGCCAGTCGCGCGGGCCCGCGATGGTCGCCCGAACGACCGCGATCGCCCCGAAGATCGAACCGAGCACTGCTCCGCTGAAGAGGTACTTGCGCATGTCTTCACGCTATCGGCTCATCACGCGCCGCTGAGAGTCATCCGTGAATCTGACCGATCGTGCAGGATCTGACCGATCGGTCAACTAGGGTCGGAGACATGCCCACCGATGCCCACACGTCGTCCCGCGTGCGCGCGAGCGAGGAGCTCCGCCAAGCGGCGCTCGAACAGTTCTCGACCGTCGGATTCGCCGCGAGCTCCCTGCAGCAGATCGCCGACCACGCCGGTTACTCGAAGTCGAGCGTGCTCTACCACTTCTCCTCGAAGGAGGCGCTGCTCGAGGCCGCCATCGGCCCGGCGATCGACGCCCTGGAGGAACTCCTCGGCGGCTTCGTCGCGAGCGGGCGGTCGGCAGGCGCCCGAACCGTCTTCATCGAACGGTTCGTCGACTTCCTCCTCGGCAACCGACTGGCCGTGCACACCTTCGTGAATCAGGCCCAGTCGCTCCGCGGCATCCCGGTCATCGAGCGGGCGAACGAGGCGATCCGCGGTCTCGCCGCTTCGATCTGCGATCCGGATGCCCCGCTCGGCGAGCAGATGCGCTTCAGCGTCGCACTGGCCGGCGCGACGTACACGCTCGTCGCGGGCGCCACGTTCCTCGACGATCGACAGGCAGCCGACGATGACGGTGAGATCCGCTCCGCGCTCATCGCGGTGCTGTCCGAGCTCCTCCTTCCGGCCGACGGCCGCCCGACCCGATAGGCCGCGCCATGGCACTGCTCCTCCACCGAATCGGCCGATTCGCCTTCCGGCGGGCCTGGCTCGTCATCGCCGCGTGGGTGCTCGCCCTCGCCGCCCTCCTCGGCGCGGGTCTCGGGCTCGGCGGCCAGCTGCAGGAGTCCTACGCGATCCCCGGCACCGAGTCCCAGGAGGCGATCGACACGCTCGCCGCCGTGTTCCCCCAGACGTCGGGGGCATCGGCGAAGGCCGTCGTCGAGGCGCCCGACGGGGCATCCGTCGAATCGGAGCCGTACCGCAGCGCCATCACGGCGATGGAGGACGAGCTCGACCGGGTCGACGGCGTCGCGAGCGTGCTCGGCCCCTTCGACGAGTACACGGGCGACCAGGTCTCGGCAGACTCGCGCACCGCCTACATCCAGGTGCAGTTCGACGGGCAGACGACCGACGTGACCGCCGAGTCGATCGACGCCGTCACCGCGACCGGCGATATGGGCCGCGACGCCGGCCTCACGGTCGCCTTCGGAGGCGAGGTCTTCCAGGACACCACGTTCGGCCTCACGATCACCGAGGTCTTCGGCGTGCTCTTCGCGGGCGTGGTGCTGCTCATCACCTTCGGGTCGCTGCTCTCGGCCGGGATGCCGCTGCTCACCGCCCTCGTCGGCGTCGGCGCGGCGTTCGGCGGCATCTCGCTCGTCGCGGCCTTCGCCACGGTGTCGAGCACCGCGCCGATGCTCGCCGTCATGATCGGGCTCGCGGTCGGCATCGACTACGCGCTGTTCATCCTCTCGCGGCATCGCACCCAGCTCGCGCGCGGGCAGGATCCCGCCGAGAGCGCGGCCGAGGCCGTCGCCACCGCCGGCGGCGCGGTGGTCTTCGCGGGGCTCACCGTGATCATCGCGCTCCTCGGCCTGCTCGTGGTGGGCATCCCGTTCCTCAGCGTCATGGGCATCGCGGCGGCCTTCGCGGTGCTCATCGCGGTCGTCGGCGCGGTGACGCTCCTGCCCGCGCTCCTCGGCGTGCTCGGCCGGCGGCTCGTTCCGAAGCCCGGCAGCCGCGCCCACCGCCGCGCGAACGCCGACGACGACAGCGGCAAGCGCACGCTCGGCCGCCGGTGGGTCGACCTCGTCCTGAAGGCGCCGGTGGTCTTCGTGGTGCTCGTCGTCGGCCTTCTCGGCGTGGCGGCGATCCCCGCGGCGAGCCTCGACCTGAACCTCCCGAGCGGGGCATCCGAGCCAGAGGGCTCCACCCAGCGCGAGGCCTACGAGATGATCGAGAACGGCTTCGGACCGGGCTACAACGGGCCCCTCATCGTCACGGTCGACATCACGCAGACCACCGACATCTTCGACGACCTCGACGCGGTCGGCGCCCGCATCGCCGAGCTCGACGACGTCGCGTACGTGGGCGAAGGGCTGCCCAACGAGACCGCCGACACCGCGATCATCCAGGTCGTCCCCGAGAGCGCCCCCGATTCGCCCGAGACGAAGGACGTCGTCGAGCGTATCCGCCAACTCGCTCCCGGCATCGCGGCCGACTACGGCACCCCGATCGCGGTCACGGGCTACACGGCCGTGACGATCGACATCTCCAACCGCCTCAACGATGCGCTCGTGCCGTTCTCGCTCATCGTCGTGGGCCTGTCGATCGTGCTGCTCCTGCTCGTCTTCCGGTCGATCTTCGTGCCGGTCAAGGCCGCGCTCGGCTTCCTGCTCTCGGCGTTCGCCGCGATCGGGGCGACCGTCGCGATCTTCCAGTGGGGCTGGTTCGCCGACCTGCTGCACATCCAGCCGGGGCCGATCCTGAGCTTCCTGCCGATCCTGCTCCTCGCGGTGCTCTTCGGGCTCGCCATGGACTACGAGGTGTTCCTGGTCTCGGGCATGCGCGAGGAGTTCGTCCGATCCCTGAGCTCGTCGGGGTCCCTGAGCCCGTCGAAGGGGGGCGGGGATCCGCGGGGGTCGATCGTGCACGGCTTCCAGCACGCCGCACGCGTCGTCACGGCCGCGGCCCTCATCATGTTCTTCGTCTTCTTCGCCTTCGTGCCCGAGGGCTCGGGCGTGATCAAGGGCATCGCGTTCGCACTCGCCGTCGGCGTCGCCTTCGACGCATTCCTGGTGCGCATGACGTTCGTGCCCGCCGCGATGGCCCTCGCGGGCAAGGCGGCCTGGTGGCTGCCGAAGTGGCTCGAGCAGCGCCTGCCCGATGTCGACATCGAGGGCGAGCGTCTGCGCGCCCACCTCGAACAGCAGCGCTGGGCCGCCGCGCGCCCGGCGGCTGTGAACACCGACGACGCGGTCTTCGGCCTTCCCGAACGCCCGATCGGCCCGCTCTCGGTCGAGGTGCCCGCCGGCGGCGTGCTCGTGGTTCGCGGCGACGCCGTCGACCGCCGGATCGTGGCCGCGACCCTCGCCGGCCGCCTCGCCCCCGTGTCGGGGCGCGTCGCCGTGCTCGGCGTGCCGCTGCCGTCGGGCTCGGGCTCCGTCATGCGCGGCGTCGCGATCGCAGAGCTGGCGACGGATGCCGCGACCGGCGGCACTGTCGGCGAGCTCGTGGCCCGCCGGCTCGACGCCACCCGTCCGTGGTACCGCGTCGCACCGTCGAACGCCCTCGTGCGCTCCTGGGCCTCGCGAGCAGCGGAGGCCGCCGGGCACGGCCCGGACGGCCCCCGCTTCGACGCCGACACCCCCCTCGCCGCCCTCGGCGTCGAGGCTCGCGCGCTCGTCGCGGTGGCGGCCGCGCTCGCCGAACGTCCGAAGGCCGTGGTGATCGACCTCGACGACGATCCCGGCTCGTCGAGCGTCGCGCTCTGGCAGGCGCTCGCCGCCCTCGTGCCGCCGAGCGTCACGATCGTCGTCGGCGTCGGCCTCACCGCCGTGGCACCCGATGCCGCGCCCGAACTCGCGGCTCGCGGCATCCGCACCCTCGAACCCGTCTCCACTGAACCCGTCTCCTTCGAACCCGTCTCCATCGAACCCACCTCCATCGAACCCGTCTCCTTCGAACCCGTCTCCCTCGAACCCGTCTCCCTCGAACCCGTCTCCCTCGAACCCGTCTCCCTCGAACCCGTCTCTATCGAACCCGTCTCCACCGAACCTGTCTCCACAATGAAGGAGGTCGCCCGATGAGGCAGCGTTCGACACGCGCGCGGCTCTCCCGGCTCTTCGGCTCCACCCTCGCCCAGCGTCGCACCCGCTACGGCGGGCTGATCGCCGCGGTCATCGCAGTTCCGCTCGCGGTCGCCGGGCTCGTGTCCGGTGCGTTCGCGGGTGCCGACGACAACGTCGAGGCGATCCCGGCCGTCGTCGTGAACAACGACGAGATGGTCACGATGACCCTTCCCGACGGCACCGACCAGCCCGTGCTCGCGGGGCGCCTCCTCGTCACCGAGCTCACCGACCCCGACACCGCCGGCTTCCGGTGGACGATCTCGAACGACGAGGAGGCCGCCGACCTCCTCGCGTCGGGCAATGCCTACGCCGTCCTGACGATCCCCGCCGACTTTTCGGCGTCGGTCACCTCGCTGTCGGGTGAGACCCCGACGAAGGCGAACCTCGACATCCGCACCGATGACGCCCATGGGTACCTCGCCGGATCCGTCGCGCAGTCGGTCGGCGACGCGATGACCTCGACGTTCGGCCGCGAGCTCACCGCGCAGTACCTCGAGGGCTTCTACGGCAACCTCGCCGCGCTCGGCGGCTCGCTCGGCGACGCCGCAGCAGGTGCGACGCAGATCTCAACTGGCGTCGACTCGCTCGCGAGCGGGCTCGGCGAACTCTCCAGCGGCACTGCCTCGGCGGCATCCGGAGCGACGGATGCCGCGACCGGCGCCCACGCCTACGCCGACGGCGTCGCGCAGTACACGAACGGCGTCGACGGCATCGCGAGCGGGCTCGGCGAGCTGAACGCCGGCGCGGCGGGCCTCGACGGGATCTCCGACGGGGTGGACCAGTACACGGGCGGCATCGCCGCCGGCATCGGCACCCTCGAGCAGCAGGTCGGCCCGATCGCCGACCGCTTCGACCAGTTCGTCGCCGACCACCCCGAGCTCGTGGAGCAGTACCCCCAGATCGGCGAGGCCGCGGGCGGCATCGCCCAGATCCGCGGGCAGCTCGGCGCGCTGGTGACCGGCGGGCAGACGCTCGCGGCACAGACGCGTGCGGGCATCGACGGCGTGCAGTCGGGCATCTCGGGACTCGCGGGCGGCGCGGCAGAGCTCTCGGCGGGCTCCGCGGGCATCCGCGACGGCGGCTACGGGCTCGCCGCGGGCGTCGACGAGCTCGCCGGCGGGCTCGGCGCGCTCTCGACGGGAGCAGCGGATGCCGCGAGCGGCGCCACGCAGCTCGCGGGCGGCGCAGACGCCCTCGCCGACGGCCTCGCCGACGGCGCCGAGCAGGCGGAGGCACTCACCGACATCGACGCCGCCGCGACCGCCGATGTCGTCGCCGAGCCCGTGACCGCCACGACCGCCCGCGACAATGAGATCGGGTCGATCGGGGAGGTGATCGGCATGCTGTTCGTGCCGATCGGGCTCTGGCTCGGCGCGATGGCGATGTTCCTCGTGTTCCGGCCGTTCGGGCGCGAGGCGCTGCGCAGCACCGCGTCGACCGGCGGCCTCGTCGTGCGTACGCTCGGCCGGGCGGGACTCCTCGCGCTCGCCCAGGCGGTGACCGTCGTGCTGCTCCTGCACGGCGCGCTCGGCGTCGCGTGGACCCTGCTGCCGCAGACGCTCGCCTTCGCGGCGCTGCTCGCGTTCGCGTTCACGGCGATGCACGCGTTCCTCACCGCGTGGCTCGGCCGGGGCGGGATGCTCGTCTCGCTCGTGCTCGTGGCGCTGCAGCTCGCGGCATCCGGCGGACTCTATCCCGTGGAGGTGCTGAGCGGCCCGTTCCAGGCGGTCAGTCCCTTCCTGCCGCTCACCTGGGCGGTGCAGGGTATGCAGCTCATCGTCGCCGGCGCCGGCGGGGCGGCGGTGGCGATGGCCGCGGGCATGGTCGCACTCTTCGGGGTCGTGGGCGTGATCGGCACGGCCGTCGTCGTGGGCCGGCGCCGCGGCATCCGGTCGATCGGCTTCGCGTCCACCGCGCTCGGGTGAGGTCTCCTCGACCCGCGGAGCGCGGCTGTTAGCCTGAACGGAGCGCGAAGGAGGGACATCCGCCATATGCACGCCCCTGAACCGACACGCGACGAGCCCGACGTCGACCACGCCTACGACATGATCGTCGTCTCCAACCGGCTCCCCGTCGACTACGAGGAGGGTCCCGACGGCGAGACGCGGTGGCGGAGCTCGCCCGGCGGTCTCGTCACCGCGCTCGAGCCGGTCATGCGGGCCGCCGACGGCGCATGGATCGGCTGGGCGGGCGTCGCCGACCGCGAGTTCGACCCGTTCGAGCGCGACGGCATCTCGATCATTCCCGTTCCGCTGTCGGAGGCCGAGCTCGAGGACTACTACGAGGGGTTCTCGAACGACACGCTCTGGCCGCTCTACCACGACGTGATCGCGCCGCCCTCGTACCACCGCGAGTGGTGGGAGGCGTACGTGCGCGTCAACCGGCGCTTCGCCGAGGCCGCCGCACGCGCGGCATCCGACGGCGCCGTGGTCTGGGTGCAGGACTACCAGCTGCAGCTGGTGCCGCGGATGCTCCGCGAGGCGCGCCCCGACCTCGTCATCGGGTTCTTCAACCACATTCCGTTCCCGGCATACGGGATCTTCTCACAGCTGCCGTGGCGGCGCCAGGTGATCGATGGACTCCTCGGCGCCGACGTGATCGGCTTCCAGCGACCCGCGGACGCGGGCAACTTCTCGCGCGCGGTGCGCCGTCTCTACGGGTACACGACCCGCGGCACGATCATCGACGTGCCCGACGCCCGTGCCGACGGCGAGACCCGCCGCGTGGTCGCGCGCCACTTCCCGATCTCGATCGACACCGCGGGCTTCGAGGAGATCGCTCGCCGTCCCGACGTGCAGGCGCGGGCACGCGAGATCCGCGAGAGCCTCGGCAACCCCGAGACGATCCTGCTCGGCGTCGACCGGCTCGACTACACGAAGGGCATCCGGCACCGGCTGAAGGCGTTCGGCGAGCTGCTCGGCGACGGCCGGGTCGCGGTCGAGAAGACCACTCTCGTGCAGGTCGCGAGCCCGTCGCGCGAACGCGTCGAGACGTACCGCCAGCTCCGCGACGAGATCGAACTCATGGTCGGCCGCCTGAACGGCGACCAGTCGACCCTCGGGCACCAGGCGATCGCCTACCTCCACCATGGGTATCCCCGCGAGGAGATGGTCGCCCTCTACCTCGCCGCCGACGTGATGCTCGTCACGGCCCTCCGCGACGGCATGAACCTCGTCGCCAAGGAGTACGTCGCCTGCCGGTTCGACGACGACGGGGTGCTGCTGCTCAGCGAGTTCGCCGGGGCGTCCGACGAACTCCGGCAGGCAGTCCTGGTGAACCCGCACGACATCGAGGGCCTGAAGGACGCCATAGTGGAGGCGATCCGGATGCCGCGGCGCGAGCGCGGGCGGCGCATGCGGGCCCTGCGCAAACGCGTGCGCGAGAACGACGTGGCGAACTGGTCGGCGAGGTTCCTCGAGACGCTCACCGGCGCCGGCATCATCAAGCCCGGCGTCTCCGACCCGTTGCAGGCCGCGATCGGGCGCCTGGCGGGCACCGAACGACTGCTCGTCGCGCTCGACTTCGACGGCACGCTGGCCCCCCTCGTCGACCGGCCCGAGGACGCGCGGGCGACCGAGCGGGCCCGTGCGGCGATCGAGCGCCTCGCGACCGCCGACGACACGCGGGTTGCGATCGTCTCGGGCCGAGCGCTCGAGAGCCTCGGTGCCGTCGCGAACCCGCCCTCCGGCGCCATGCTCAGCGGCTCGCACGGAGTCGAGCTGAAGCTCGACACCGGCCCGATCCAGATCGACCTCCGCGACACCGAGCTCGCGAAGCTCGAGCGGCTCTCGGAGATCGTCGAAGGCGTCGCCGACGGCTCGTCGGGTGCGTGGATCGAACGCAAGCCGGCCGGCCTCGCCCTGCACACCCGCAGGATGAAGGCGAACGACGGCCTCGCGCTCCAGCAGGACGCCCGCGACCGGGTCACGGCCGAACTGCTCGGCATCACGGTGCGAACCGGCAAGGCCGTGCTGGAGTTCGCCGTGCGGTCCAGTGACAAGGGCGAATCGCTCACCCGCCTCCGCCAGCACGTCGGCGCGACCGCGACGATCTACATGGGCGACGACGTCACCGACGAAGACGCGTTCGCCGCCCTCGACACCGTGGACATCGGTGTGAAGGTGGGGCAGGGCAAGTCGATCGCGACGTATCGCGTGCGCAGTACCGACGACGTCGCGCTGCTCCTCGAGCGTCTCGCCGACGCCCGGGACGCGGCGCGCGAGGCCGAGTCGCGCTGGCCATAGACTCGAACGCATGCCCGAGTTCGATCCCAAACCGCGTAGTCGCACCGTCACCGACGGCATCGAGGCCATGACCAGCCGGGGCATGCTCCGTGCCGTCGGCATGGGCGATGCCGACTGGGACAAGCCGCAGATCGGCATCGCCAGTTCCTGGAACGAGATCACCCCCTGCAACCTCTCGCTCGGCCGCCTCGCGCAGGCCGCGAAAGAGGGGGTGCACAGCGGCGGGGGGTACCCGTTGCAGTTCGGCACGGTCTCGGTCTCCGACGGCATCTCGATGGGTCACGAGGGAATGCACTTCTCGCTCGTGTCGCGCGAGGTCATCGCCGACTCGGTCGAGGTGGTCATGCAGGCGGAGCGCCTCGACGGCTCGGTGCTGCTCGCCGGCTGCGACAAGTCGATCCCGGGCATGCTCATGGCGGCCGCGCGCCTCGACCTCGCCTCGGTATTCCTCTATGCGGGCTCGATCGCGCCCGGATGGGTGCGCCTGTCCGACGGCACCGAGAAGGACATCACGATCATCGACTCGTTCGAGGCCGTCGGCGCAGTCAAGGCCGGCACGATGAGCGAGGCAGATGCGAAGACCATCGAGTGCGCGTTCGCGCCCGGTGAGGGCGCGTGCGGCGGCATGTACACCGCCAACACCATGGCATCGGTCGCGGAGGCGCTCGGGCTGTCCCTTCCGGGTTCGGCGTCACCGGCATCCGCCGACCGACGTCGCGACTATTACGCGCACCGCTCGGGCGAGGCCGTCGTCAACCTGCTGAAGAACGGCATCACGGCGCGGCAGATCCTCACCAAGCAGGCGTTCGAGAACGCGATCGCCGTGGGCATGGCACTCGGCGGCTCCACGAACATCGTGCTGCACCTCCTCGCCATCGCCCGCGAGGCTGAGGTCGAGCTCACGCTCGACGACTTCAACCGCATCGGCTCGAAGGTGCCGCACATCGGCGACCTGAAGCCGTTCGGCAAGTACGTCATGAACGACGTCGACCGTCGCGGCGGGCTCCCGGTGCTCATGAAGGCGCTCCTCGACGCCGGTCTCATGCACGGCGACAGCCTCACCGTCACGGGCAAGACGCTCGCCGAGAACCTCGCCGAGATGGACATCGCGCCGCTCGACGGCGAGGTGCTCCGCACGCTCGACGACCCCATCCACTCCACCGGCGGCCTCACGATCCTGCACGGGTCGCTCGCCCCCGAGGGCGCTGTCGTGAAGACGGCAGGTTTCGACGCCGCCACGTTCGAGGGCCCCGCCCGGGTGTTCGAGCGAGAGCGCGCCGCGATGGACGCGCTCACCGCCGGCGAGATCAAGCACGGTGACGTCGTCGTGATCCGCTACGAGGGGCCGAAGGGCGGGCCCGGCATGCGCGAGATGCTCGCCATCACCGCGGCCATCAAGGGCGCGGGCCTCGGAAAAGATGTACTACTCTTGACGGACGGTCGATTCTCAGGCGGCACAACCGGTCTGTGCATCGGCCATCTGGCACCCGAAGCGGTGGACGCAGGTCCGATCGCCTTCGTGCGCGATGGTGATCTGATACGGGTCGATATCGCAGCTCGTTCCATCGACCTACTGGTCGACGATGCCGAGCTGGCTGCCCGCCGTGAAGGCTGGGCTCCGCTTCCCCCGCGCTATACCCGTGGCGTCCTCGCGAAGTACTCGAAGCTCGTGCGCTCCGCCGCAGAAGGCGCCACGACGGGCTGAGTCGCGCATCCGAACACCCTCGTCAGCACAGAACAGGAACCGAATGACCACGGAATCGACCCCCGTGCCTTCGCCCGCCCAGGTGCCGCCCGGCGCTCCCGTGGAGATCACGGGAGCCGAGGCGGTCGTCCGCTCGCTCGAGGCGCTCGGCATCACCGACGTCTTCGGCCTGCCCGGCGGCGCGATCCTCCCCGTCTACGACCCGTTGTTCGAGAGCCGCAAGCTCCGGCACATCCTCGTGCGTCACGAGCAGGGCGCCGGTCACGCGGCCGAGGGGTATGCGTCGTCCAGCGGCAGGCTGGGCGTCGCGATCGCGACCTCGGGCCCCGGCGCGACGAACCTCGTCACGGCCATCGCCGACGCGCACATGGACTCGGTGCCGATCCTCGCGATCACCGGCCAGGTGTTCTCGAACCTCATGGGCACCGATGCCTTCCAGGAGGCCGACATCGTCGGCATCACGATGCCCATCACGAAGCACTCGTTCCTCGTGAAGCGTGCTGAGGAGATCCCGGCCACGATCGCGGCGGCGCATCACATCGCCACGACCGGCCGCCCCGG
The DNA here is from genome assembly GCF_042720415.1 of Agromyces sp. NPDC058484. Lineage (NCBI taxonomy): Bacteria > Bacillati > Actinomycetota > Actinomycetes > Micrococcales > Microbacteriaceae > Agromyces > Agromyces sp. NPDC058484. Next base: position 194,218 of record NZ_JBHXMP010000004.1, read on the forward strand.
CCCTGTGCTCGTCGACATCACGAAGGACGCCCAGCAGGCCAAGTTCTCGTTCCGGTGGCCGCCGAAGGTCGACCTGCCCGGCTACCGGCCGATCACGAAGGCGCACGGCAAGCAGGTCGCCGCGGCGGCGCAGCTGCTCGCCGAGGCGAAGCGGCCGGTGCTCTACGTGGGCGGTGGCGTCATCCGCTCGCAGGCTTCCGAAGAGCTCCTCTCGCTCGCCGAGGCGACGAACGCCCCCGTCGTGACGACGCTCATGGCACGCGGCGCGTTCCCCGACTCGCATCGGCAGCACCTCGGCATGCCCGGAATGCACGGCACCGTGCCCGCCGTGATCGCGCTGCAGGAAGCCGACCTCCTCGTCGCACTCGGCGCACGGTTCGACGACCGCGTCACCGGAAAGTCGGCGCTCTTCGCCCCCGACGCGAAGGTCGTGCACGTGGACATCGACCCGGCCGAGATCTCGAAGATCCGCACCGCCGACGTGCCGATCGTCGGCGACCTGAAAGACGTCCTCGTCGACCTGCTCGCCGGGTACCGCGAGGTGACGGCCACCACGGCCCCCGACCTCGACGAGTGGTGGGCGACCCTCGACGGGCTCCGCTCGGAGTTCCCGCTCGGGTTCACCCAGCCGTCCGACGGGCTGCTCGCCCCGCAGTACGTGATCCAGCGCATCGGCGAGCTCACCGGTCCCGAGGGCGTCTACGCCGCGGGCGTCGGGCAGCACCAGATGTGGGCCGCGCAGTTCATCAAGTACGAGCGGCCCAACTCGTGGCTGAACTCGGGCGGCGCGGGCACCATGGGCTACGCGGTCCCCGCTGCCATGGGCGCGAAGGTCGCCGAGCCCCATCGTCCGGTCTGGGCGATCGACGGCGACGGATGCTTCCAGATGACCAACCAGGAGCTCGCGACCTGCACCCTGAACGACATCCCGATCAAGGTCGCGGTCATCAACAACTCCTCGCTCGGCATGGTGCGCCAGTGGCAGACGCTGTTCTACGACGGCCGGTACTCGAACACCGACCTGCAGACAGGCCATGACACCGTGCGCATCCCCGACTTCGTGACGCTCGCCGAGTCGTACGGAGCGCTCGGCATCCGGGTCACGACGGAGGAGGAGGTCGACGCCGCCATCAAGCTGGCGCTCGAGACGAACGACCGCCCGGTCGTGATCGACTTCGTCGTCTCGGCCGACGCGATGGTGTGGCCGATGGTGCCGCAGGGCGTGTCGAACAGTTACATCCAATACGCCCGCGATCACTCGCCGGCCTTCAGCGAGGAGGAGGACTGACCATGTCGACCCACGTGCTCTCCCTCCTCGTCGAAGACAAGCCGGGCCTGCTGACGCGCGTCGCGGGGCTCTTCGCCCGCCGCGGCTTCAACATCGAGTCGCTCGCGGTCGGTCACTCCGAGATCGCCGGGCTCTCCCGCATCACGGTCGTCGTCGACGTCGAAGACCTCCCGCTCGAGCAGGTGACGAAGCAGCTGAACAAGCTCGTCAACGTCATCAAGATCGTCGAGCTCGACCCGCCGCAGTCGGTGCAGCGCGAGCACCTGCTCATCAAGGTGCGGGTCGACAACGCGACCAGGTCGCAGGTGCTCGAGGCCGTGACCCTGTTCCGTGCGCGCGTCGTCGACGTCTCGACCGATGCGCTGGTGATCGAGGTCACCGGCGACTCCGGCAAGACGACCGCGTTCCTCAAGGTGCTCGAACCCTACGGCATCAAGGAGATGGCGCAGTCCGGACTCCTCGCGATCGGCCGTGGCGGCAAGTCCATCACCGAACGCGTCTTCAAGAACTGACCGGGCGGATGCCGCGGCGCGGCGTCGCGGCATCCGTCACCTGACCCACACCCAAGGAGAAAGAACAGCACATGGCTGAGATCTACTACGACAAGGACGCCGACCTCGCGCTCATCCAGGGCAAGAAGGTCGCCGTCATCGGCTACGGCTCGCAGGGCCACGCGCACGCGCAGAACCTCCGCGACTCGGGCGTCGAGGTCGTCATCGGCCTCAAGGACGACTCGAAGTCGAAGCCGAAGGCCGAGGAGGCCGGTTTCGAGGTGAAGAGCGTCGCCGACGCCGCGGCGTGGGCCGACGTCATCGTCATCCTCGCGCCCGACCAGTACCAGCGCCACATCTACGCCGAGTCGATCAAAGACCAGCTCGCCGAGGGCAAGACGCTCGTGTTCGGCCACGGCTTCAACGTGCGCTTCGGCTACATCGAGGCGCCCCAGGGCGTCGACGTGATCCTGGTCGCGCCGAAGGCGCCTGGCCACACCGTGCGGCGCGAGTTCGTCGCCGGTCGCGGCATCCCCGACATCATCGCTGTCGAGCAGGATGCCTCGGGCACCGCGTGGGACCTCGCGAAGTCCTACGCCAAGGCCATCGGCGGCACCCGCGCCGGCGTCATCAAGACGACCTTCACCGAGGAGACCGAGACCGACCTGTTCGGCGAGCAGAGCGTGCTCTGCGGCGGGGTCTCGCAGCTGGTTCAGTACGGCTTCGAGACCCTCACCGAGGCCGGCTACCAGCCCGAGATCGCCTACTTCGAGGTGCTGCACGAGCTCAAGCTCATCGTCGACCTCATGTGGGAGGGCGGCATCTCGAAGCAGCGCTGGTCGGTTTCCGACACGGCCGAGTACGGCGACTACGTGTCGGGCCCGCGCGTCATCGACCCGCACGTCAAGGAGAACATGCAGGCCGTGCTTGCCGACATCCAGTCCGGCGCCTTCGCCAAGCGATTCATCGACGACCAGGACAACGGGGGCAAGGAGTTCCTCGAGCTCCGTGCCAAGGGCGAGGGGCACGCCATCGAGGGCACCGGCCGCGACCTGCGCAAGCTCTTCTCCTGGACCAACGTCGAGGAGGACGACTACGTCGACGGCGAGGTCGCGCGCTAGTCATCGGTTTTCCGCTCGATGCGAACGGCCCGTCCCGGAGAATCCGGTGCGGGCCGTTCGTGTGCGCCGGCGCGCTTCGCTGCCGGTAGCGTGTGAGGAATGGTCGCTGCTGCACTCTCCGTCGAGATCGCCGTTCAGGATGTCGCGGGCGTGCGCATCGCGCTCGAGGAAGGCGCCGCCCGCGTCGAACTCTGCCAGGCGCTCGGGGTCGGCGGTCTCACCGCGTCGGCCGGGCTCATCGAGGCGACCGTCGCGGCCGCCGCCGAGGCGGGGACGACCGGGTTCGTGCATGTGCTCGTGCGACCTCGCGGCGGTGGGTTCGTCTACGACGCCGACGAGTTCGACACGATCGCGCGCGACATCCGCACGGCGGTCGGGCTCGGGGCCGACGGTGTCGTGGTCGGTGCGCTGACCGAGTCGGGCGAACTCGACCTCGACGCGATCGCACGGTTCATCGAGGCGGCAGGCGACGCCGACGTCACGGTGCATCGGGCGGTCGACGCGTCTGGCCGGCCGCTCGAGGCTGTCGCCGCGGTCGCCGGGCTCGGCGTGCGACGCGTGCTCACCTCGGGCGGCGCAGCCGATTGCCGCGCGGGTCTGTCGATGCTGCAGGCGATGGCCGCGGCATCCGGTGCGCTCGAGGTGATGGCCGGCGGCGGCGTGCGCATCCCCGACATCGCCGACCTCGCGGCCGTGGGCGTCGACGCGGTGCATCTCTCGGCGCGCGGCACGACGACCCAGGGCGGCGCGAGCGGGCCCGGCGGGGGAGTCACGGGGTTCGACGTCACCGACCCCGGGCTCGTGCGTGCCGCGGTCGCCGCGGCCCGGCTCGTGCGGTGAGCCTTCGTCGCGTCATCCGCAGGTCTCACGGTACGGTGCGATGGCGCCGAAGTAGGTCGCCCATTCCTCCCGCGTGAGGTTGCGTCCGGCGAGTCGGCAGGCCTCGTCGAACCAGGTGTCCGGGTCGAGGTTCCACACGGCGACACCGTCGCGCATGTTCACGAGCAGCTCGCGTCCGTCGGGCCGCAGGTACGCGGGGGTGGTGCCTGGCGCTTCGCTCGGGATCGGTTCGCCGAGCCGGATCCCGGCTTCGAGGTCGTAGAGGGTGACGGTATCGTCCCTGGCTCCCACCACGAGGATGCGGTGGTCGTCGCTGACCTGCAGGCTCTCGAGGCCGCCCTTGACGCCGGGAAGCGCGTCGATCGGGTCGAGCTCGGGAACGCTGTACCGCAGCAGTCGGTTGTCGTCGGCCGCGATGAGCTCGCCGGGTCCGGCCAGCACGGTGAGTTCGGGCCCGGTGAGCTCGGGCGAGATCCGCGTGCCAGTCGCGGCGTCAACCAAGCGGGTGGTCCGGATGCCCTCCTTCTGGGTCGTGACGGCGAGGATCTCGGCATTAGTGCTCGCACTGATCGCGACGGCGAAGCCGTCGAATCGCATCGCCGGCTCGAGGTTCCTCCGCGTGCCCGCATCGACCGGCGTGATCGCACCGCCGACGTCGGCGATGTAGATGCGGCCTCGGGAATCGAGGTACGAGTGGGTAGTTAGCGCAGGAAGGGGGTCGCCCTCGAGGCGCGCCCCGGTGGATGCGTCGAAATACCCGTTGGCTTGGATCTCGTCGAGAAACCCGTACAGCACGTCCGTGCCGACCCAGACGGGAAGGCCCAGCCCTGGAACCAGTAGGCGCGTGGCGTCCGTGCGCGGATCCCACACCGAGAACTGGAGGAGATCGCCCATGTCCGTCGCCCAGGGAGCGCGTTCGGCCACGAGGATCAACGTTCCCGACGGGTCGTAGCCGCCAGACACCACCTGTCCGCGCGCGATCATCCGCGTGATCGGGCCCGAGCCGTCGAGGCGCCAACGCGAGATCGCCGAGGACCCGGCACCGATCGCGATGAGTTCGTCTTCGCCCCGGGAGACGGTGAGGGAGCCGACCGCGCCGAGCTGTGGATCCAGCCGCCGTCCGGTCGCGATTCCCGTGTCGAGCGAGCGCTCCTCGATCCCGCCCCAGAGAGTGCCGCAGAAGACCGTCGAACGCGACTGCGCGATCGCGAGCCACGGGCATGGCGCGGGCTGCGCGGTCGCGAACTCCTGTGACCACAGCACGTCTCCGGTCGTGAGATCCACCGCGACGAGAGCGTCCTCGCCGCTGGCGATCAGGCGACCGTCGCCCGTCACCGCCATGGCGGAATTCGTTGACGCCTCCGGGACCCGAATGCTCGCGACGATGCCGACCGAGTCGGGTTCGACGACAGCGAGCTGGGCGGCGCCCGTCCCGACGACGAGTCGTCCGTCTGGGGCGAAGGCGATGGAGACGGCGGGGGTGAGCTCTTCGGCGGCGCGCGGGAGGGCCTCGATCCGATGGAGCTCGCCCGACTCCAGGTCGATCGTCGCGACCGTGACCACGCCCAACCGTGCTTCGAGGCGCGAATCCGCGACGGCGACGTGACGGCCGTCGGGGCTCAGGGCGAGTTCTCCCACCCCGAAGTCGATCGAGATGGGCCCCAGCCGGGTGCGACCCGTCGTCAGGTCGACGAGCAGGAACTGGGAGGTCCCCTCGTGTTCGGTATCTGGGAGCCCTCCGGGTCCGGTCATCAAATTGAGGGGACGCGATTCGATGGGGCGGAGGATCGCGGCGAGACGTCCGTCGGCGCTCACCCGAACGAGCGGTGGGGGTCCGAATCCACCCGGCGGTGCGCCGATGTCGAGCTCCCGCACCGAGCGCTCGGACTCCATGTCGACGACGGCGGCCGATTCGTCGTCGCGAACGATGACCGCGTGACCCGTGTCCCCGATCACCGCCCCGGCGATCGAATCCGTGCCGGGCACGTACCGGTTTCCGAGGAATCCCTGCGCGGCGGTGAAGACGCCGAGCAGGGCGCTGCGAGTGCGCGGGTCGTCGGGCCACCGTCGATATGCCTCGGCGGCGATGAGGGCCGCGACGTCGCGCTCCGACTCGCGCAGCGCGAACGACGTGCTCACCACCGCCTCCACAACGGCGGCTTCGCGTTGTCGATCGGCCTCCTGCGTCAAGCCGACGACGAGCATCGTGGCGAGCAACGAGAGCCCGAGCAGCGAGGCTGTGGCGCCGAACAAGACCCGAAGGCGGCGATGCTGCCGCCGATCGCGCTCGAGCTGGAGACGCGCTTCGGCCTCCTCGCCACGGGCCCGCAGCTCTGCAGCGTCGAGGAATCGGGACTCGGTCGAGGTCAGGTCGGGCTTCGACGCCGTACGCAAGTCGAGGGCGTTCTGGAGCCGGACGCCGCGATAGAGGTCCTCCTCCCGTTCTCCGTCCGCTTCCCAGGCATCGGCCGCCACCGTCAGCTTGCCGAGCAGGCGCGCACCCGCGGCGTCCTCCTCGAGCCAATCGTGCAGCCGCGGCCAGGCGAGGGCGAGCAGCTCGTGGGTCACGGCGATGGTGTCGTCGGAGGCGCTCAGGAGCCGCGCCCGTGTGAGGCGAGACACGACGGCCGCACGCACCGGGTCGTCGTTCAACGAACTCGCCTTGGCGTACCGGCGCAGCGGCCGCCCGTCGGCCCCGAGCTCGACGAGCCGGAGCAGCGTCGACCGGCAGGCATCCCGTTGCACCGGGGTCAGGTCGTCGAACAGCTGTTCGGCGGTACGGGCGATCGCACCGGTGAGTCCTCCGACCTCCTCGTAGCCCGCGACCGTCAGCACGCTCGTCTCACGCCGGAGCCACGTCTCGACGAGCGCGTGCGAGAGCAGCGGAAGGGCGGTGCTGTGACCGGCGGCGTCGCGGAGGATCAGCTCCGAGAGGCCCGACTCGATCCGCAGCCCGGCCCGGCGTGCCGGCTCCTCGATCGCGGCGCGGAGGTCCTGGTCGCTCATCGCGCCGACGAGGTGCACGCTCTCGGAGAGCAGGGGTGCGAGGGAGGGCTCCGCGTTGCATTCGTCGAGGAAGTCGCTCCGCACGGTCGCCACCACGATCCGGGATGCAGCCGCCTCGGCGATGAGCCCGCCCACCGCGTGCACCTCGTCGGCCGGGTACCCGGCGTGGAAGAGCTCCTCGAGCTGGTCGACGACGACGATGTCGGCGCTCCGTCGGCTGTGCAGCGCGTCATGAAGCTGCGCGGCGATCGTGGGGGAGGGCGAGACCACGCGCACCGAGAGGCCCCGGCGCGTGAGGGAGGGAACGACGCCCGCGAGCACGAGCGACGACTTGCCGCATCCCGATGGCCCCGAGACCGCGATGAACGACGCACGGTCGAGGCGGGCGAGAACGGCCGCGACGTCGGCGTCGCGTCCGAAGAACTCCTCCTCGTCGTCGATGCCGTACGGATGCAGGCCCTTGTACGGGCACTCTGCGCTCGGCTGCGGGCTGCGGGGCGGCGGCAGGAGGGAGGGGTCTTGGTGCAGGATCGCGGCTTCGAGGGCGGTGAGCTCAGGGCCGAGTTCGATCCCGAGCTCAGCCGCGAACCGCACGCGGGCGGCCCGAAGGGCGGCGAGGGAGTCGGCCTGCCGACCGCTGCGGTAGAGCGCGGTCGCGAGCAGGCTCCACCGGCGCTCGCGCAGGGGCTGCTCGCGAACCAGGGCTTCGGCGCTCGCGATCACGCTGTGCTGCTCGCCGCAGTCGAGGTGCGCCGCCGCGAGCTCCTCCTCGGTGGTGCTCCGGACCTCGTCGAGGCGGGCCGCCTCGATGACGGCCGGCTCCCATGACGGGATCGCGCTATAGGCGGCGCCGCGCCACAGCGAGAGGGCACGTCGGCACTCGTCGACGGCACGCTCGGGGTCGCCGCGCGAGCGCAACTCGGCGGCCGCGTGTGCGAACCGTTCGAACCGGACCGCATCGATCGCCTCGGGGTCGACGTCGAGCACGTACCCGATCGACGAGGTCGCGATCGACGAACGTCCGAGCCTCGCCCGCAGGCGCACGACGGTGGTCTGCACCTGCTTCGTCCAGGTGTCCGGAGGATGCTCGCCCCACACGGCATCGGCGATCACCGTCGGCGCCACGGATTCACCGTGACGAAGCACCAGCACCGACAGCACCGTCCGATCTCGCGGGCTGAGCGGTCCTTCGTCGATCTCGACTGCGCCGAGCACGTGAATGCCCACGAGGAAATTGTCGAACCGGCCGGCCCGGGGTGTCAACGTTGCGGAGTCCGGCGAGTACCCGATGAATACCGTTCGCGCGCGAGACGAGTACCGGCAGGCGAGACCGTGGGCTCATGAACACCACGAAGGACACCCAGCGCATCATCGCCACCGCGATCATCGCGGTCACGGCCGGGCTCGCCCTCGCCTCGTGCGCGCAAGAACCGGTTCCCGAACCCGTCCGGCAGCTCACGAGCGAACAGACCGCCGAGCTGCGCTCGGGGCTCGAGGAACTCGCCGAGAGCCGAGCCGAAATGGCACGCGACCTCGCCGAACAGCGGGCCACGGTACTCGCAGCTCAGGCCGAGGGCATGCTCGATCTCGCCGAGAGTCGTGCGGAGATGTATCGCGACCTCGCCGAGCAGCGTGCCGCAGCAGACACGGACGCCGTCGATTGCGGTTCCGGTGCGGGCGGGTCGGACACGTCCGACAGGCCCGCCTATCTCGACCAGCTCGAGAAGCATCTGAGGCTCGGTCAATGAGCCGGCACGCCTCGCGGGGTATCCGACTGGATAGTCTGGTCGCATGCCCCGCGACCCCGACGACGACGCCCTTCGGTGGGACGGCGACGACGACCCGACGCTCGCACCCGGATGGAAGACCGTCGGAAACCCGGCGCCGCTCGCGGGGTCCGATGACGAGGTGACGGATGCCCCGGCAGAGGCATCCGGCGGCGAGGCCGGGGCCGCGGCATCCGACACCGACGTCACCGGCGCCGCCCAGACCGGCTCGGTCGAGCTCGTGGTGCTCGGAGTGCTCGGCGGCGTCTACCTGCTGTACACCGTCGGATGGCTCATCACCGCGTTGCGCACGACGGCACCCGGACTCGGCGTCGTCGACGACGCGATGTACGCGCTCGGGCTCTGGCTCGCCGTGCTCGCGCCCGCACTCTGGCTCGGGCTGTCGTTCTGGCTCTCGGCACGTCGACGGTCGCGGTTGCTGTGGCTCATCGGCGGCGCGATCGTCCTGGTGCCCGTGCCGTTCGTGCTGGGGGTCACCGCGTGAGCGCCGAGACGGCACGCACGGTGCGGCATGACGCGGCAGCGCGCACCCCGCTCTGGCTCGACGTCGCGCTCGCGGTGGCGTTCGGGCTGTTCTTCGCCTACGACGTGTGGGAGGTCGTGGGGTCGATCGTGCAACTCACGGCCCTCGGACTCGCCTTCTCGGCCATCGGCTGGGTGCTGCTCGTGGCGGCCCTGGTCGCACCGGTCGGGTCGTTCGTGGCGGCGTTCGGGCTCGGCCGCCGGCGCGGCGTCGTCGCGAAGGCGGCGCTCTACCTCGCCGGTCTCGCCGTCTCGGCGGCGCTGTTCCTGACCCTGACCGTGCTGCTGGGCGTGGCCGGGGGGGTCGTCGTCCCCTGACGTCACGGAGTCGTCCCCTGACGTCACGGAGTCGGCCGAGGGTGGAGGTCTCCCGTAAAGTAGTCCCGGTATCGGCGCCCACCACTGGCGGAGGCGCTCTCATTCGCGCGCATGCGCGCTTCGTCCCGAAGGAACCGTTCGTGTCAAAGCCGGTCGTGCTGATCGCCGAAGAACTCTCGCCCGCCACCGTCGACGCCCTCGGGCCCGACTTCGAGATCCGCAACGTCGACGGTACCGATCGTCCGGCGCTGCTCGCGGCTCTCGCCGAGGCGAACGCGATCCTCGTGCGCTCGGCGACGAAGGTCGACGCCGAGGCGATCGCCGCCGCACCGAAGCTGAAGGTCATCGCCCGCGCGGGCGTCGGCCTCGACAACGTCGACACCAAGGCCGCCACCACGGCGGGCGTCATGGTCGTGAACGCGCCGACGTCGAACATCATCTCAGCCGCCGAGCTCACCGTCGGACACATCCTGAGCCTCGCCCGGCACATCCCGGCCGCGCACTCGGCGCTGGCGCAGGGGGAGTGGAAACGCTCGCACTACACGGGCGTCGAGCTCTACGAGAAGACGATCGGCATCATCGGCCTCGGCCGCATCGGCGCCCTCATCGCGGCCCGCCTGCAGGCGTTCGGCACCGAGGTCATCGCCTACGACCCCTACATCACCGCAGCCCGGGCGCAGCAGCTCGGTGTGCAGACGGTGAGCCTCGACGAACTCCTCGAACGCAGCGACTTCATCACCATCCACATGCCGAAGACTCCCGAGACCACGGGCATGATCGGCACCGAGCAGCTCGCGAAGATGAAGTCGACGGCCTACGTCGTCAACGTGGCGCGCGGCGGGCTCATCGACGAGGAAGCGCTCCATGACGCGCTCGCCTCGCACAAGATCGCCGGTGCCGGCCTCGACGTGTTCGTCTCGGAACCGCCGCGCGAGTCGCCCCTGCTCGGACTTCCGAACGTCATCGTCACCCCGCACCTCGGCGCGTCGACCGACGAGGCGCAGGAGAAGGCCGGCGTCTCGGTCGCGAAATCGGTGCGACTCGCGCTCGCAGGTGAGCTCGTGCCCGACGCGGTCAATGTCGCGGGCGGCGTCATCGACGAGTACGTGCGTCCCGGCATCCCGCTCGTCGAGAAGCTCGGCCAGCTCTTCGCCGGACTCGCGGATGCCGCGATCACGAGCCTCGACGTCGAGGTGCACGGCGAGCTCGTCGACTACGACGTGAGCGTGCTGAAGCTCGCGGCGCTGAAGGGCGTGTTCTCGAAGGTCGTGAGCGAGACCGTCTCGTACGTCAACGCGCCGCTCCTCGCGGAGCAGCGCGGCATCGATGTGCGACTGATCGTCGACGCGGACTCGCCCGAGTACCGTAACGTGATCACGCTCGCCGGCGCGCTCGCCGACGGCAGGCAGATCTCGGTCTCGGGCACGCTCACCGGTCCCAAGCAGATCGAGAAGCTCGTCGGCGTGAACGGCTACGAGATCGAGGTGCCGATCGCGACGACGCACCTCGTGATGCAGTACACCGACCGTCCCGGCATCGTCGCGATCTACGGTCGTGAGTTCGGCGACGCCGGCATCAACATCGCGGGCATGCAGATCGCCCGCCGCGCCGCGGGAGGCCAGGCGCTCAGCGTGCTCACGGTCGACTCGCCGGTTCCCACCGACGTGCTCGAGCGGGTGCGCGAGGCCATCGACGCCGACGTGCTCGCCGAGATCGACATCACCGAGTAGGGCTCACCCGCCGGTCACCGCGCGGCGCGCGGCTCGGCGGCGAGCCGCTCGAGCAGTGCGACGAGCGCGTCCATCTCGCTCGCGCGCGGCGCGTCGACGCCCGTCTCGGCGTCGTCGCCGTGGAGCGCGGAGTCGTAGTAGAGGCCGTCGCCGATCAGGGTGATGGCGAGTGCCACGGTGGGGTCGGCGACGTGCGCACGCACGGCACCGAACCAGCGCGCGCGCACCGACCGGATCATGCGCACCGCCGACGGATGCCCCGCCTGGGCCAGGCGCGCCGCCGCCACGCCCGCGCGCTCGAGCGCCGTGTCATTGGAGACCGAGGAGCGCACGAAGTACGCGACCGCCCCCTCGGGCGCCGCGGCCATGACCTCGAGGTCGTCGTCGACGAGCGCGGAGAAGCGCGTCAGCACCCCTTCGACGAGCGCCTCGCGCGAGGGGAAGTGGTAGAGCAGGCCGCCTTTCGAGACGCCTGCGGCGCGCGCCGCGGCATCGAGGGTGGCGGCGCGCTCGCCGTCCTCCACGAGGATCTGCTCGAACGCATCGAGCACAGCCTCGCGGGCGGCTGGGGGTCGGCTCATGTGCTCGATCGTAGCGAGCGGCATCCGTTCATAGTCTGTTACTATACCGACCGGACGGTGTAGTAATGGATTCCGAAATGATGAAGACGACGCGAGCGGCGACCGCGACGCTCGGCTCCGCGGCAGGCACGAGAGAAACGACACGTGCGCCACACGCGCCACACGCGCCACGTGCGCCACGTGCGCCGCGGCGCGCGTGGATCGCCCTCGCCGTGCTCATGCTCCCGGTGCTGCTCGTGTCGGTCGACAACACCGTGCTGAGCTTCGCCCTTCCGGCGATCGCCACCGATCTCGCGCCGACCGCCGCCCAGCAGCTCTGGATCATCGACGCGTACCCGCTCGTGCTCGCCGGCCTGCTCGTCGCGATGGGCGGCGCCGGCGACCGGTTCGGGCGACGGCGGCTCCTGCTCATCGGCTCGACGGGCTTCGCGGTGCTCTCGATCGCCGCGGCGTTCGCCCCGACCGCCGAGGCGCTCATCGCCGCGCGCGCGGCGCTGGGCTTCTTCGGCGCCATGCTCATGCCGTCGACGTTGTCGCTGCTCCGGTCGACCTTCACCGACCGCGAGCAGCGCAGGCTCGCGATCGCGATCTGGGCCTCGGGCTTCGCGGCGGGCAGCGCCCTCGGGCCGCTCGTCGGCGGCATCCTCCTCGAGCACTTCGCGTGGGGCTCGGTGTTCCTCCTCGCGGTACCGGTGCTCGTGCCGATGCTGGTGCTCGTGCCGCTGCTCATCCCCGAGAGCCGCGACCCGTCGCCCGGCCGCATCGACGTCGTGAGCACCCTGCTCTCGCTGGCCGCGATGGGGCCGGTCGTCTACGGAATCAAGTCGATCGCGACTGAGGGCGTCGATGTCGCCGGCGTGGCGGCCATTCTCGCCGGCGTCGGTTGCGGCGCCTGGTTCGTACGGCGGCAGCTCGTGAGCGCATCGCCGATGCTCGACGTGCGGCTCTTCCGGCAGGGCTCGTTCGGCGGCGCCGTGCTCGTGAACCTCTTCAGCGTCATCGCACTCGTCGGGTTCCTCTACTTCGTCTCGCAGCACCTGCAGCTCATCGCGGGGCTGACCCCGGTGACCGCCGGACTCGCGCTGCTTCCGGGCCTCGTCGCGATGATCGTCGCCGGCCTCGCGGTGGTGCCGGTCGCGCGCCGGGTGCCGCCGCGCGTGCTCGTGCCGATCGCACTGGCGCTCTCGGCCGCCGGCTACCTCGTCATCGCGTTCACGACGAACGCGCAGACCATCGCACCCGTCGTCATCGCGTTCATCCTGCTCGGCGTCGGGATCGGCGCCGCCGAGACGGTCTCGAACGAACTCATCCTCTCCAGCGCGCCCCAGGCCAAGGCGGGCGCCGCCTCGGCCGTCTCCGAGACTGCGTACGAACTCGGCGCGGTGCTCGGCACCGCCCTGCTCGGCAGCATCCTTGCGGCGCATTTCCGCTCAGCTATCGAGCTGCCGGCGATCCTCACGAACGGTCAGGCGGATGCCGCACGCGAGACGCTCGCGGGCGCCGTCATCGTCGCCGACGACCTGCCCGACGCCATCGGCGCCGAGCTCGCGGCATCCGCAGCCCATGCCTTCGGCGACGGGGTCGTGACGACCTCGCTCATCGGCGTCGGGCTGATGCTCGCCGCCGCGCTCATCGCGGCGTTCGCGCTACGGAACCCGCGGGCGGCCGGCGCGAAGTGACGCGCGACTCGCCTCGTACGTCCGAACGGCCGCCCCCGGCGCGCAGGAGGAGCGCAGGGGCGGCCGTTCGCGGTCAGCCGATCAGACCGCACGCTCGTCGGGTGCCGTGTGCTCGTTGCGGGTGACCCGGTCGCCGGTGGCGGGGTCGACGCTCGTGTGCGAGGTGGCGACGGAGCGGCGACGACGGGCGAGCAGGATGATGCCCAGGATGATCACGATCGCTCCGGCGCCCATGAGGATGTAGCCGACCAGCTGGAGGTTGATCCAGTCGACCGTGAGGTTGAGCGCGAACGCGAGGATCGCGCCGATCACGAACAGGACGATTCCGAGTCCGAGACTCATGGGGTCCTCCGTCTCCGACGCGGCGCGAACGCCGCGTCATGCCGGGGCGGGATGCTTCCGCCCTCGTCGTCAGGCTACGCTCGCCACCAAGTACGCTGGGAGGGCTGGCGCACGAAGGAGAATCCATGGTAGGCACGGTCAGGCTCGCGGTGATTCCGGGCGACGGCATCGGTCCCGAGGTCGTCGGCGAGGCGCTGAAGGTCCTCGACGCGGCGATCGAGGGCACCGACCTCTCCTTCGAGCAGACACCGTTCTCGCTCGGCGCCGCACGCTACCTCGAGACCGGCGATGTGCTGACCGACGACGACCTCGAGGCGATCAAGCAGCACGACGCGATCCTTCTCGGCGCCGTCGGGGGAGTGCCCGGCGACCCGCGTCTCGCCGGCGCGAACATCGAGCGCGGCCTGCTGCTGAGGCTCCGGTTCGAGCTCGACCACTACGTGAACCTGCGGCCGTCCGTGCTGCATCCCGGTGTCGCGAGCCCGCTGGCGAACCCCGGCGACGTCGACTTCGTCGTGGTACGCGAGGGCACCGAGGGCCCGTACGTGGGCAACGGCGGCGCGATCCGCGTCGGCACGCCCGCCGAGGTCGCGAACGAGGTCTCGGTGAACACCGCGTACGGGGTCGAGCGCGTCGTGCGCTACGCGTTCGCCGCGGCATCCGCTCGCCCGCGCAAGCGGCTCACGCTCGTGCACAAGACGAACGTGCTCGTGTTCGCCGGGTCGCTCTGGAAGCGCACGGTCGACGCGGTCGCCGCCGAGTATCCGGATGTCGCGGTCGACTACCTGCACGTCGACGCGGCGACGATCTTCCTCGTCACCGATCCTGCTAGATTCGATGTCATCGTCACGGACAACCTCTTCGGCGACATCCTCACCGATCTGGCCGGCGCGATCAGCGGCGGCATCGGACTGGCGGCCTCGGGCAACATCAACCCCGACGGCCGGTTCCCGAGCATGTTCGAGCCGGTACACGGTTCCGCACCCGACATCGCCGGGAAGGGCATCGCCGACCCCACCGCCGCGATTCTCTCCGTCGCACTCATGCTCCGCCACCTGGGCGTTGCGGATGCCGCGGCGAAGGTCGAGCGGGCGGTCGCCGCCGACATCGCCGAGCGCGGTGACGCGAAACGCTCGACCTCCGAGGTCGGCGACGCGATCGCCGTCCGCATCGGCGCACATGAGACCCAGCCCGCCTGACGGGCGCATCCGAAGGAAGAGACCATGACGACGACGAACCTGACCCTGCAGACCCCCTCCGAGACCGGTCTCGCGTGGGCGCTCACCCGCAACGACGCGGCGAAGAGCGAGGCCGATCGCGAGGCGATCCTCGCCGACCCCGGTTTCGGCAACCACTTCACCGACCACATGGTCGACCTGTGCTGGTCGGAGAAGGGCGGCTGGCACCGTCCGCGCGTGTCGCCGTACGGGCCCATCCAGCTCGAACCGTCGGCCGCAGTGCTGCACTACGCGCAGGAGATCTTCGAGGGGCTCAAGGCCTACCGTCATGCCGACGGCTCGATCTGGACCTTCCGCCCCTATGAGAACGCGGCGCGCATGCAGCGATCCGCCGCACGGCTCGCCCTGCCCGAGCTGCCGAGCGAGTACTTCATCGACTCGCTGAAGCAGCTCGTCGCAGTCGACGGTGCGTGGGTGCCGTCGGCACCCGAGACGAGCCTGTACCTGCGTCCGTTCATGTTCGCCAAGGAGGCGTTCCTCGGGGTACGGCCCGCGAAGAAGGTCGCGTACTACCTCATCGCCAGCCCCGCCGGCGCCTACTTCCACGGCGGCGTGCAGCCGGTGTCGATCTGGCTTTCGACCAGGTATGCGCGTGCCGGCAAGGGCGGCACGGGTGCGGCGAAGACCGGCGGCAACTACGCGTCGAGCCTGCTGCCGCAGGCGGAGGCGGCCCAGCACGGATGCCAGCAGGTGCTGTTCCTCGACGACGGCACGTACATCGAGGAGCTCGGCGGCATGAACGTGGTGCTGGTCTACCGCGACGGCACCCTCGTCACGCCCGAGTCCGACTCGATCCTCGAGGGCATCACGCGCGACTCGGTGCTGCAGCTCGCACGCGACCGCGGGCACACCGTCGAGAGCCGCAAGGTGATGATCGACGAGTGGCGCGAGGGTGCGGCATCCGGTGCCATCGTGGGCGCGTTCGCCTGCGGCACGGCCGCCGTGATCACGCCGATCGGGCGCCTCCTCGCCGATGACTTCGAGATCGTGCACAACGGTGCGGCCGCGTCGGAGCTCGCGCTCTCGCTCCGCGAGGAGCTCACCGGCATCCAGTACGGCCGCGTGGAAGACCGCCACGGCTGGCTGACGCGACTCGACGCGTGATGGCCGGCACGGTCATCCGCACGTTCCGCCGTGATGACACCGAGGCGGTCGTGGCGCTCTGGCGACGCGCGGGCGTGACCGTGCCGTGGAACGACCCGTATCGCGACATCGAGCGCAAGCTCACCGTGCAGCCCGAGATGTTCCTGGTCGCTGAAGCTGGCGGTGCAGGCAAGGCCGGCGGCGGTGCGATCGTGGGTGCCGCGATGGTCGGCTACGACGGGCACCGCGGTTGGATCTACTACCTCGCCGTCGACGAGACGCGTCGCCGTGAGGGCATCGGCGCGGCCCTCCTCGCCGAAGCCGAGCGGCTGCTCGTGGAGCGCGGCTGCCCGAAGCTCAACTTGCAGGTGCGATCGACGAACACGGATGTGATCGACTGGTACCGCTCGCTCGGGTACGAGCCCGACCATACTGTGGGACTCGGCAAGCGATTGATCCCGGACGTCGGGGCGGCCGCAGCCGCCGCAGCCGCCCCACCCGCCGCAGCCGCCGTAGCCGCCGCAGCCGCCGCAGCCGCCCCGCCCGCCGCAGCCGCCGCAGCCGCCGCAGCCGCCGCAGCCGCCCCACCCGCCGCAGC